>CAZUFJ010000094.1:0-6480 GCA_964619805.1 uncultured Candidatus Peribacteria bacterium
CGTCCATACGAGAGTGATCAGGATGAAAAGAACATCCAGAAACGCCAAGATGTTGTTGCGAAGTCCAAATTGGAGAGGTGATTGAGTTACCGGGTGATCACAGCATGCTCCGTCGGGTGGATCATGAGCATGAGGATGGGAGTCGCGCGAGTAATTTTCAGCGGATGTCGGGGGATTATCGGATTATGTATGAGAAGCCGAAGTAAAAGTAAGCGAGTCAGTCGACCCTATTACGAATGTGGAATGTAACAAACAGGGAACGCCGCAACGCCGACGACCCATTCCGCATCAACTCCGCAATCTATCCCACGTGGTCTCTCTGTTGTGCAGCACTGAGGGAGATGTAGTTCACCGATCAAGGCAACGTTCCCGCACGCTCCACTATCAACGGACATATCGGGGGGAATCTCCACGCACTCTGACCTCAAGCCGCAGCTCAAGAGAATGTTCTCCTCACTGAAAGGAGAGCCTGCAAGTGCATTCATGGCGAGACACTGCGCGGCTTTTGCTTCTATTTTTTCTCTCTGACGGGAGTAGTTTGGAGAGTCCGGATTCATCGAAATCCATCCGGCCAGCATATTTTCGCAGGATTGCATACATCCTGCTACACTCTCCGCGTCAGCACTGTTTCTTTTGCTCGCATTCTTTTCGAAACCAAACGAAGCCCCGTTGACGCTCCCTACCTGTCCAACATAGAACAAGCCTGCTCCGATGAGTGCGATACCCGTTAATGTAGTAGTGGTGAATTTCATAGAGGCGCAGGCTATAAGGGAGATGGCACGCTGTCAAGCAGGCGTATGCTGCTCTCTATGGATGTGAAGGACACCGCAATTCGGCGGATGGACCATCAGTATGAAGATGGGAGTAGAGTGGGTAACTTTCAGCGGATGTCGGGGAAGTATCGGATTATGTATGAGAGACTCACCTCTTAAGCATGGGCAAGCGGGTCTGGTGCTCTATTTTGCAATCGTTTGCCAAATCACTGCTCCTGTAATGACACAAACTATTAATCCCAGAATAACGGCGATAATGGTCATGGTTTCTTTATCGGGCTTACGGTCACCCGGCACCCATCCAGGAATGCCAAAAAAAACAGCAGCAGATGCAATCAAGACAACAGCGACGGCTGCCCCAATGATTTGTAATACAGTTTGCATTGAATGAGGAAGGGGGCATGTGGGTCTATGTACACGAGCAGCTATTGTAGCAGAGCTCCACGCAGTATTTGACGCAGCATCGTTCTACCTTTCGTGGACTTCAAATACTTTTCCCTCCGCAGAGCGTCTTCCTTTGACGTATGTCCCTCGAAGTATAAAAGCTCGACTGGCAGGCGCTTGGCAGTAGACACGTTCTCGCCGCGTTGATGCTGTTGCACTCTGCGTCGCACATCATTCGTACTGCCGATGTAGAACTGACCATCTTTTGCGCTACGCAGGACGTATACGTACCAAAAATTCATAAGCGGATCATTATACGGTAAGAAGAAGCCCAGTACCACTCGCGCTTCGCGCTCGGGTACTGGACACTCACCACTCCCGCGGCTTGGCGTCGCCACGAACCCGAAGGCGGCCGCTGCAAAGCAGCGCTTGCCGCAGGCAGCCGCGTGAGTGGTTCGTGGCTGGGGAGGAGGGATTCGAACCCCCGCGTGCCTGCTCCAGAGGCAGGTGCCTTACCGCTTGGCTACTCCCCAATGCAGAGAAAGATCGTATCAGTTCTTCAACGAACGATAGCATCCTGCCCGCCGAAGCGCAGCGCGAAGGCGGGGCTACTCCCCCAGGGCGAAGCCAAGGGTAACAGATCTTTTGCTTCCACACATCTTCCCACCCACCGTCTTTTGTCCCTCGTAGCGCTAAGCGCGAAGTGGGAAGCCTTGTGAAGGCGGGTCCCGGCTGCGGGATCGGAAGATGCCAGCGAACCTGCGCTACGGAAAATAAAAAAAGAGCCGCATTGCGGCTCTCCTTTCGTGACCCGTTGACCTCCCAATCAGCGGATCGCCTCGCATTCCCCTCGATGCCCGCGATGTTCGCGATGCATCATCTTCGTCACCATCCCTCCCTTTCGCTCCGTCCGCCTAGGCGGATCGTCGCAGGAGGAACGCACCGCCTCCATCGCTTCCTTGAGTTCTGTGTGCAGGTATCCATCGGAAAGAAAGAAAAGAAATAAAACTAAGGCGACACAGGGCATGGTACGGATCTGATATTAAGAACTCATTAAGACAAACTTTTTATCTTCGTGAAGCCAATTTCAAATGTTGTTCCATGATCCTTCGTGCTGCGAACTCTGATCTCCCACCCGTGTAATCCGATAATCCGGCGCACAAGTGCGAGCCCAAGCCCGTACCCCTCGTTTGAGCGCGATGATTCCGCTTGGAAAAAACGATCGAACACGTGTGGCAGATCCGTGTTGGAAATTCCGATGCCTGTATCTTCAACGAAGAGCGCGCGCTTCGTAAGACGCACACGCACGCTGCCGCCCGGGTTGCTGAATTTGATCGCATTCGTGAGCAAATTGCCGAGTACTTGGCGCAGCAGACCCGCATCGCCTCGAACCTGCACAAGTGGCTCCACTATTCCTTCAATCGTGATGCCGCGCGGAGCCGCAAGGAGGCGGTGCTTCTCGAGCGAGAGCCCAACGAGGGATGATAGGTCAATCACTTCCTTCGTAAGAACAAACGCATCCAGGCGCGCAAGCTCGAGGAGACGTTCGATGAGGCCCGTGATTTCCCGAACATCCTCCTTCGCAGATGCGATGCCTTCCTGGTACTTCTTGGTCTTGAGCGCGAGATCGAGCGAAGAATTGAGCGCGGCGAGCGGTGTGCGCAGCTCGTGGCTGGCATCCTGCGTGAATTGCTCCAGGCGTTCCATCGCACTCTCCGCGGGGCGCAGGCTCTCGCGCGCGAACGCTTTCCCCGCAACATACGTGAGTGCGGAAACGAGCACGCTCACGAACAAGTAGAGGAGCACGCGCCGCGGCAGATCGTTCCACTGCAATCGCTCGACGTCCGCGACCTGCGCAAATCCGATCGTCGTGCCACTTCGAACAATCGCAACCGTGGCCATCCGGAATTCCTGGCCGTCGATGGAGACCTTGGAGTATCCCTCACGACCCTCGAACGGAACGCCCTCAAAAAACGGCGCGCTATAGAAGGGTTTTCCCAGCGGATCCATGATGCGGATGTGCTGGCGCACGAACGGCGGGATCGCGCTCTTTGGGAACTCAGGGAAACGGTCTGCCTGCCCGATCAAGAAATCGACCGTACGATCGAGCCGCGCGTTCGTCAGGCGTCGCGCGTTCTGAAAGTCGACGATCAGGAAGATCGCGCCGTTCACCATGAAGAGCAGGAACACGAACACCGTGAACTGGAGCGCAATCCGGTGGCTGATGCCCTGGAACATCTTCATGCGGGGACCAGGTAACCCTTGCCGGGAACGGTCTGGATCGTACGCTTTCCGAGTTTTTTGCGCAGGTACGCGATATGCACATCGACGGTTTGTGAAAACATCAGATCATCGCGGCCGCCCCACACGTGCTCCAAGATCCGCGGTCGATCTTGCACCGCGCCCTTGTTGCGCATCAAAAATTCCAGGAGCGCATACTCGCGCGGTGATAACTGCACACGCTTCGCTCCTTTCTTTACTTCACGCGCGATTGTATCCATCGTGAGATCCCCGACCGCGAGCACCGGTGCTTTTTCCTCGCTTTTGCGGCGGAGCAACGCACGCACGCGTGCGAGCAACTCATCCAGATCAAACGGCTTCGTCAGATAATCATCCGCGCCGATGTTGAGCCCGTGCACGATCTCCTGCTGCTTCGTGCGCGCCGTGAGCATCAGGATCGGCATGTTTTTCCGATGCTCGCGGAGCATTTCGCAAATCACATACCCATCCATGCCGGGCAAGTTGATATCGAGGATGATCACATCAAATTCCTGCGTCATTGCTTTCTCAAATCCTTCGCGCCCGTCACCACATGCCGTCACGGCAAATGTCTCCGTCTGCAGGAACGCCGCGATATTCGCGCGCAGCTTTTCCTGATCTTCGATAATGAGAATATGCATGGTGTATAAAGGAGAGGAATAGCGTAGCCGAAAAAGATTAAGGAGACATTAAGAATCTTATGAAATCCTCACAGAATGCTCCGTAGCTCAGAGCACGTACTCTGAGCTACGGAGGGGCTAATTCACACTTTTATGTGTATTATGAATCTGTCCCGCTGCCCTCGTAGCTTAAGCTGGCCTAGTCCTGCAGTGCAGGGCGTAATCAAAAGGCCGCTGCGCGATTTTGCGTGTATTATCTGCTCACTGATCTGCCCTCGTAGCTCAGCTGGCCTAGCCCCGCCTGCGGGGCGTAATCAAAAATGCGCGGCGCGATTTTGCGTGTATTATAAAAATATCAAGCTGCCCTCGTAGCTCAGCTGGATAGAGCGCCTGGCTTCGAACCAGGAGGTCGTGGGTTCAAGTCCTGCCGAGGGCACCATAAAGTTACTCAAAAAAAAGTAGAGGAGGGACACATAGATCCAAGTTCCAAGTGCAACAGATGTTCGCTAGTTACAAAAACGACCACCCTCGGTGAGAGAGTGGCCGTGTTTGGTCATTCCTCACCAAGATCCCCATCCTCGCAATGTATCGATGAGAGAATCCTGCTCTGATTGGAGATGACTTTGCATAATGTCTTGACCGTAAAAATTATATACCGTTTCTATGACCGCAGTGCTTCCTTGCGCGAAGACAACTTGGCCAGTCTGATTAATCATCGCCCCTCCGACTATAAAATGAAAAACTCCTTCTTCTAGAATTACTTTCTTAACCGCCACAGGTGTATTCCTGACCTCTCCATTCTGTAAATCTTCATTCATAGCTTCCAAAATGTCATAGCTAATGCAGAAAGATTTTGAGCCTACAGCTGCCATTTTTCCCACGGTACCAAGTGAACCAATAAGGAATTTGGTAATGGGATTTACATTGCAACCTATTGCCTCCGCTTCTTCTAGCCAATCGATGAATTTTCCCCAGTTTTCAAAATCTCTTATTAAGTATGCGGTCGGAACTGTTTGTGTTGTTCCGTAATTTTGGAGAGATGTGATTTCTGGTTCAGAAGCGGGGTCAACAAAAGATCCAACGAATGCGTTATGAGGAGCAATAAGAGCTGCATTCTGATTCGAAGCGAAGCCACCTACTAGCTTGTGCTGCGCATTTCCCGGGTCGTAACTCGGGTCTTGTTGGGCTAACTGTTCCTTTTGGTAAGCAAACTGCATGGCACCCAGCAGTGCGGGTCCACTTTTATCAGTTCTTTGCTTCCAGTATTTCAATTCCTGCGCTGTGGGATTACGCCCGTATGCTTGAACAAACAAATTTGTGACTTCGCTGATATCGTGCGATGCCAATTCCCTAAGGATAGGATTGTTATTCGGCTGCGCGACAGCTGCATCCGCTGACGGACGGAGAAGAATTGTGCCAGTCACTGGATCCTGCAAAAAGACAGAACCCTCTTTCGCGACACGGAGTTGTCCCGTCGAGGAGACATAGCGATCACCAATCAGCACAAGCTCTGAACTCGGTTTCTGCGAATTCGATCCATTAACGATGCCGAGCTCTTGCATGGAAGGTCCAAATTCGGAGCGATCTTGTGAGTTGTCGCCGCCACCCGTTGTGAAATCCTCCGGTCGCGGAACAAATCCGCCCGAAGGAAGTGGACGCTGTTCGATCATTTGATCGACGTACTCGATGAGGTAATGACCATCACTTGCGTACACATCAATCCCACGACTGGCATCAAAGAACGTGAGCCCTGTGCGAAGCACTTCTTTTGGCACTTGTCCCAGATCGGGCGCATCGCGTCCACCGTGCGGCACTTCGCTCGGGAGAGGATGTGCTTGTCCTGCAGGCAAAGTATTCGGGATCTGCATCAGCTCCACGGCACCGTTGTCGTACTCGATAAAGAATTGATTACTCCCTGCGTACACATCCACTCCTCGACCTGCATCGTAATAGGTGAGGCCCGTTCGCACTATCTGGTTGCTCATGCTGATTCCGCGAGCAAGACGTTCATTGATGCTTAGCGATTCCTGCGTACCCATTCCCGATGGGATTGTCCCCGGAGTGAGCGAGTATTGCGCTGCGTTGAACGCAGAGACTTCGACAACGGGCACCGACTCCATGTCCTCCGAAAGATCAGAGTACAAATCGTGAAAGAATGTCGTGGGTACTTCTGTGAATACAACTTCCGGCTCTGCATCACCAACACGCACTAAGCGGACCGTATCGGAAATAACGTACTCATTGGCATCGTTGGTCAGTTTGATGATGACGTTGCCACTCGTGATATCCACGGTAGCAATTTTCTCGAACGGCCAATTATTGACGGTAATTCCCTGCGGAACATTTTCCTCGCTCACGCGAACAGTACCGCGATCCGTCGTCCCATCGAAAATTGTGAACGGCGCATTGCTCGCGCGATTGTTGTGGTGCGTCCACGTTGCATG
>CAZUFJ010000095.1:0-6283 GCA_964619805.1 uncultured Candidatus Peribacteria bacterium
GGGTTCGTAGCTGATGAAACAGTAAGGTGCATCCCTCCACGATCTATGACTGGTGAGACTACAATGCTTTCATTAGGGGGAAGACCAAGTGCTGTCTTTAATTCATCTTTCACAGTGTCCACTTCTTCATTAGGAATCGTCATCCAATTCATCCACTGTCGCATGTGGGCAAGAACTACTTTAGTTCCATCGGCCTTCATATCCTCGGGCGATTTTTGCGGGACGTCAGGCTCGCGCTGCTCTGGTGCTTCCATAGGTGAAATTGGTATTTGCTATTAATATAATTATAACAAATTTTGTTATATTTAGCAATATCTATAAAAGAGCTCCAACAATGTAAAGAGTCCTCTTTTATGCTTTTTGAGAGTCTCTGTTGCGCACCATCACTGCCGCGTCGAGCAAGCTGTCGAATGTTCCTGCATCGACCCATGCGTCTTTCAGGAGCGTCGCCGTGAGCTCACCGCGTTCCAAATATTTGCGGCTAACGTCCGTGATCTCGAGTTCCCCACGCTCCGATGGTTTCAAATTGCGAATAATTTCGAAGCATCCTGCATCGTAGATATAGCATCCGGTTGCGGCGAGGTTGCTCTTTGGCTTCTCCGGTTTTTCTTCGAGCGACGTGACGCACGTTCCTTCGATCGTCGCGACGCCGAAACGCGAGGCATCGGGGACTTCCTTGAGGAACAAGTGTCCTCCTCCATGGAAATTCTTGATCGCAGGGGAGAGGTCATCGAAGAAGATATTGTCCCCGAGGATCGCACACACTTCGTCACCTGCAGCGAACGCCTCCGCGAGGCCGAGTGCTTCCGCGATGCCGCCGGCCTTCGCCTGCACCGCGAACGTGAAGTGGCATCCGAATCGCTCGCCGTTTCCGAGATACCCTGCGATCTGATCCATGTGCTCGGGTCCTGTGACCACCGCGATTTCTTCGATGCCCGCCTGACGCAGAGTCTCGAGCGGGTAGTGAATCAGGGGTTTTTTGTAGACGGGGAGCAGGCTTTTGTTCGTGATCTCCGTGAGCGGACGCAAGCGCGACCCCGTGCCGCCGCAGATGAGGACTCCTTTCATATAGCTATGAGCTTAGAGCTTTTAGCCGTGAGCTTCTAGGCCTCCAGAGACCTCAAATAACATGCTATTCTTCAGTTCTATGAACCTTCTCGTTACCGGCGGCGCCGGCTTCATCGGCTCGCACTTCGTCCTGCGGCATAAGGAGCAGTACCGAGACGATACGATCGTGGTGCTCGATAAACTGACGTATGCGGGGAACAAGGCGTTCCTCGATCCAGTGATCGATCGTATTCGATTTGTGCAGGGCGATATCGTGGATTTTGAATTGCTCAAGGAGCTCACAGCAAAGTATGCGATCGATACAGTCGTAAACTTCGCGGCCGAAACGCACGTGGATCGCAGCATCAAAAACGCGGTGCCGTTCATCCATACGAACGTGCTCGGTGTGCAGAGTTTGATCGAGCTCTGCAGGACAAGCCCCGCCGTGAAGCTTCTGCATATTTCCACAGATGAAGTTCATGGCGATATCAGCGATTCTGCATCACCGCGCACGACTGCAGATCCGCTCCATCCCAGCTCGCCGTACGCGGCATCGAAGGCGGCAGGCGAGATGTTCCTGCTCGCTGCAATGCGGACATACGGAATAAAAGTAGCGATCTCGCGATGCACCAATAACTACGGCCCGCATCAAGCGGATGAAAAATTTATTCCCACCGTGATTCGACTTGCGCTCGCGGGGAAGAAAATACCGGTCTACGGCCAGGGGAAAAATAAACGCGATTGGCTCTACGTCGAAGACCATTGCGATGCGCTCGAAGTTATTTTGCAAACCCCCTGGGCTTTTTGGGATGAGAGGGTACCAGGCGTGCATCCTTCGCAGCCAAAGGGTACCGGTCATACGTTCCATATTTCGGCCGATGCCGAGCGCGAAAACATCGCGGTCGCAAAGGAAATCCTCCATAGATTGGACAAGCCCGAGAGCCTCCTCGAATATGTGCCCGATCGTCCCGGCCACGATTGGCGTTATGCGCTGGATTCCTCACATATCCGCAGACTTGGCTGGAAACCAAACGTCAGCTTCGAGGAGGGTATCAAGAAGACGGTGGAGTGGTACAGGGGACGGTAAACCCCGCAGCCGGGACGCCGCGTCCCGGGCGACGAATTCAAACAAAGAAAACTGCGGGCGCACGTAAGCAACGTGCGCTGGTGAATAATGGCTTGTCGAATGTAATACATCTTCCAGCGCAGGTTGCGTACCTGCGCATTAAAACCGGGACGCGGCGTCCCGGCTGCGGATTAAGGGGTTAGTTCTCGCACAAAACAAGCCAAAAAGCATGTATAGTGTCCTTCTGTGAATATTGTCCTCGCCACCGGCATCTATCCGCCGACGATTGGGGGGCCCGCGACGTACAGCGCGGCGCTCGCGCGGGAACTCAGTGCACGCGGAGTCTTCGTCACCGTTGTGACGTATGGGAATCCCAAGGAAACTCCGACGGGGGAACGCTGGCGCGTGCTTCGTGTTTCCAAATCGGGCGGGCCATTTGTTCGATGGGTGCGGTATGCGCGGATGCTGAAACGCGAAGGTGCCGGTACCGATGCAGTCATTGCATTTTCTTCCGTGAGTGCGGGTGTGCCACTCATTCTTTCCCGTTTACGGGGGCCGAAGAAAATTTTACGGCTTGGCGGCGATTTCTTTTGGGAGAGAGCGACGGATCACGGAAGCCTTCAAACGTTGCAGGAATGGTATGAACGTGCGGGCTTCTGGAAGCGATGTATGGCATGGATCCTCCGCCACTTCAATGGGATTGTTTTTTCCACGCGTTTCCAAGAGGCGCTGTACGAAGCCAAGTACCTGCACCTTCCGAGGCATACGGTCATTGAAAATGCGCTTCCGCCACGCGCGCAGCGCTCTGGTTCGATGCAGATGCTTCGGACATCGGGTATGCAGGGCAAACACCTTCGCATGCTCTTCCTCGGGCGCTTCGTCGGATTCAAAAATCTTCCGACGCTCGTTGCGGCGATGCGGGATCTTCCCGATTTCAAGCTCTCACTTGTCGGCGAAGGACCGATGGGACCGGCGCTTCGTGCGCAGGTGCGATCACTTGGGGTGGAAGACCGCGTGAAATTCTTCCCGCCGGTACAAGGTGCGGAGAAAGAAAGAGTTTTTGCGGAGCATGACCTGCTCATCTTGCCGTCGCTCACCGAGCTCAGCCCAAACACAGCGCTCGAGGCACGTGCCCACGGCCTGCCTGTGCTCCTCACGGCTGAAACAGGCCTTAGCCCAGCATTATCAAAGGGGATTCGACTCACGCCACTCCGCACAAAAGAGCAGATTATTGAGGCTCTCAAGCGTGCGAAGGACGAGTATGTCGTTCTTGCGACGCAGGCAGCCGAACCTCTACCCGAGCGAACATGGCGCAATGTTGCCGATGAATTTCTTTCATTGTTTTCATGAAATTACTGATGGTCAGCGGTGATCGTTCCATCCTCCAGGGAAAGCAGGGGGCATTTTTTCAAACACTCGAAGAATTTTCCAAGCATTGGGATCGCATCGATGTGATTTGCCCACATGTGCGCGGCTCGGCTCCTTCGCCGTTCCCGCATGTGTTCTTTCACCCATCGTCCCGCGGTCTTTGGTACCAGCCGTTCTGGATTCGAAAGAAAGGGAGCGCACTTCACAAAGAATTCCATCACGATGTGATGACAGTGCATGAGTTTCCTCCTTTCTATAACGGCATCGGCGCGCGGCTTCTCAAACAATCCTGCGATATTCCCTACGTGCTCGAAATCCATCACATTATCGGGTACCCGAAGGCGAGGTCCGAACGGGAATGGATTGGACGATGGATGTCGCGGCTGCTGCTTGCATGGGATGCGGCACCTGCAGCGGCCGTTCGCGCTGTGAATCACGAAGTTGCTGGGATCCTCCGTTCATTCGGCGTCCAGAGGGATATTCGCGTCGTTCCCTCGATGTACTTAGATCACGCACTCCTGCAGTCGGATCCTGCAGTTTCCAAACAATATGATGTCGTGTGCGCCGCACGCATGGCGCCAAATAAGGGAATGGATATCGTGATCGATGCAGTCGAAGGTATCCCCAGTGCGACACTCCTTCTCATCGGCGATGGGACAGAGAGAAATCGCCTGGAACAACTGGCATCGCGAACTCACCTCCAAGGCCGCGTGACGTTCACAGGGTGGCTCAGGGGCAATGACGATGTCTACCGTGCGCTCCAGTCCGCCAAAATCGCAGTCATGGCTTCCAGCAGTGAGGGAGGCCCGCGCATTGCCGTGGAGGCAATGGCGCTTGGGATGCCGCTCATTGCAACGCGCGTCGGCCTTATGCCCGAGGTTATGAGAGAGGGGGTGAGTGGTATCTTCACAACTGGAACTCCGGAGGATCTACGTGAAAAAATTTGCATGCTCCTTGCAGATGCATCACTTCGCGAGCGCATTGGCAATGAGGCGCGTCACGTCCTCGATCGATTTGAACGGAAGAAACTTATCAAGGAGTATGCCGACATGTTGAAATCCCTCGCATGAAGCTTCTCATCGTTACTCAAAAGGCTGACATACGAGATCCTATCCTTGGATTTTTCCATTCCTGGGTTCTTGAATTTTCGCAACATGTTTCTGACGTTATCGTCATTGCGCAGAGCGTCGGCGAATTTCCCGTGCCCGCACATATTCGTGTTCTCTCGCTCGGCAAGGAATCCGGTGCCTCGCCCTTCGCTCAAGTATTCCGATTTTGGCGTTTGATCCGACAGGAACGCTCTTCCTACGACAATGTTTTCGTCCACATGGTGCCGCTCTGGATCTGCTTCGGATTTCCGCTCTGGCTCGTGCTCCGTAAACACATGTATCTGTGGTATGAAGCACGCGGCGCGCGCTGGCCGCTTCGAGTCGCACTCCTCTTCCTACGCAAAGTTTTCAGTGCCTCACCTCATGGGATCCCCATCCGGACGAAGAAGAGCGTCATCACAGGGCACGGGATTGATACGGTACGCTTCGCTCCGGGTTCACTCCCACGCGATGAAGGATCGCTCGTCACTGTCGGCCGTGTAACGCGCGCTAAGCGGATCGACCAACTTCTCGCATGCATGTCGAAGCTCCCTGCGAAGTTTCACCTACGTATTGTCGGTGCTCCGATCACACATGAGGATCTGCAAACGCGCGTCGCGCTCGCGCGCTTTTGCGCGGAGCATGGGATCACGGATCGAATCACGATGGGGGCTTTACCATTCACAGAAGTGTTGCCGCTCTTGCATCGCGCGGAGGTCTTTGTGCATGCGAGCGAGACAAGTCTCGATAAGGCGCTCCTGGAGGCGATGGCCGCGGAATGTCTGGTGCTCTCCTCCAGTTCCGCAGCCGACTTGCTTCCCGCAGAATGTCGCACAACGCCGGAACATTTCGCGCGTTCGCTTGAGTCACTGCTGGCACTTCCCGCATCTGAAAAAGAGAAACTTCGCGCGGAACTGCGTGCGATCGTGCTCCGCTCCCACAGCTTGCCGCAGTTCATTGATCGGTTGGTTCGGGAAATGCTCATCCGCTAGGCTTGCATCCGATGAGTACCAAACGACTCACCGTCGTCATTCCGTGCTTCAATGAAGAGCGCACGGTCGCTCCGCTCCTGCGGCAAGTGCACGCTGCGCTTCCATTTGCTGAGGTGGTCTGCGTCGATGACGGTTCGACCGATCGCTCGCGTGCGATTATGCAGGAACTCAAGCGTCCGGGCGATCGAGTGCTGACAAAGAAAAACGGTGGCAAAGGATCTGCCGTGCGCGTGGGATACGAACATGCAAACGGTACGTACGTCATCGTGCAAGATGCGGATCTGGAATACGATCCGCGCGAGATTTTGCCGATGCTGGAGCGCGCGGAACGGGAACATCTGCCCGCGATCATCGGCTCCCGTCGGCTCATGACGCAGCGGCAGTACGCGCACATCAAGTTCTACATCGGCGGCACGATCCTCACGTGGATCCACAATATCCTGCTCGGCACACGCCTCACGGACCAGCCGAACTGCTACAAGATGGTGCGTCGCGATGTGTTACGCACACTCCCGCTCACAGAGAACGATTTCCGTCTGGACTCCGAGATCACGGCATTGCTTGCGCGGTGCAACATTCCGATTGTAGAGGTTCCAACCTCGTATCACCCGAGGTCGGTCGCAGCAGGGAAGAAGATCGGATGGAGGGATTGGTTTCGGGCGATCGGGGTCATGATGCGCATCCGTCTGGCAAGCAGGAAAGAGTTGGGACTTACGCAATAG
>CAZUFJ010000096.1:0-3542 GCA_964619805.1 uncultured Candidatus Peribacteria bacterium
GCTTAGTCCCTCCCCGTGCCTTTCCAGCAAGAGCCGTGTGCGGTCCGTCATCTTAATGGCAGGCAGACCGGTCGCCTGCCAGTTTTCATAGACCTCCATCATGTATTTTTTTGGCGGCAACGAAACCTCCGGATAGGTTCCTTTCATCGTAGCGTCAATAACAATTTTGGATCCCGGTGCTACCCCTAGAATGCCTTCGGCCTGCCCAACCGCGGGATCGAGGATGTGAAAGAAAGAGTGAGGAAGAATCTGGACGTCGCGCACCGGGTCCACCCTGAACGACAGCGCCCACTCCACCGAAAAAGGATCGCGGATATCGATATCGTCATCGACGATATAGACGAACTTCCCCAAACTGGACGCGAGCAGGTTTGCCGCCACCAGTCCCACCTTCCGCGCATGCCCCGGATACATCGGCTTGACCTGAACGATGAGAACCATCTCGCTTCCGCCCGCCTCGGTGAAGTGAACGTCTTTCACTGAAGGCTCCTTGAGGTCGTAGATCAGGTGCTTATAAAGGTTCGCGGCGAAAGCCTGGCTTCGCACCAGGCTTGACTCGCTCGGCGGAATCTGGCTGAGAAAGCCATGATAAAGGGGCTTCTTCCGGTGCGTCACGCACTGCACTTGGATGAAGGTGCGGTCGGCCTCAATGCCCATATAACCCGTGAACTCTCCAAACTGCCCCTCCTTGTCGCGCGCGTGGGGCATCACGTATCCTTCGATGACGTATTCCGAGTTTGCCGGAACCATAAGGTCCACGGTTTCGGCCCGGACCACCGGAATGCCTTCGCCGCGAAAACCGCCCGCAACGCATAGTTCATCGACTCCATAGGGAACTTTCGCAACCGCAGTGAGCGCCACGGTCGGATCGTTGCCTATGCTGATCGCGATAGGCATCGGTTCATTGCGCGGCTGGTACTTATGGAAGTAGTGCATGCCGATATGCTGCGTCGGAGCGATCAGACTCCCCACCCGATCGCGCGCGATGATTCGCTGCCGATAGTTGCCCACGTTCTGGATGCCCGTGTCGGGATCCTTCGTGATCACGGCGGAAGAAGAAACGTAAGGCCCGTCATCGCGTCCCGGCGTGAATATCGGAACGGGAATCTCAAAGAGGTTAACGTCTTTACCCTTTTTTACTACCTCTTTTACGGGGGTTTCTTTCGCCGGGTAGGGCGGTATCGGATGGGTCAGAGCGTGACACCACTTTTCGTAAATCTTCTCCGGGGTAGTCTCTAGGGCCAGAGCGTAGACTTCGCGCGAAGCGCCGAGGGCGCCGAGAACCACGGGCACATCGAATCCTTTGACGTTTTCAAACCGGAGTCCGTAGCGCTCATTCTCGGGGACCGATTGAAATACCCAGCGGGCGATGCAGGCAAGCTCCCAATCCTTATCGACTTCCTTTTTCACCCGGCGCAGCTTTCCCTTTTGCTCCAGGACCTCCAGGTAATGACGCAAATCTCGATATGCCATTTTTATTTCCTAGCTGAGAGTCAGGCTCGCGTTACCGCCTGCCTCTCTCCAACCGCTCTTCGTAGTAATCCCAGATGTACTTGAAAAGCGGACCATGCACATTGTCCACGTAGCATTTGGCGTACTCTCTGTTCAGAGGCTTCGGTTTTCCCGCTGCATGCGCCATGAGCTGCATCTGCGAATTCCTCTCCAGGTAAATCGAGTTGACCGTAGCGTCTTCGACGCTGCTTCCCACGGTCGTCGCGCCGTGTCCCCAGATCATGACTGCGACCCTCTGATCTAACGCTTTGGCTTAGCCAATTGCGAGTTCCTCCGTTCCGATCAAATCCGGAGTCTGGAAGATCGGCACTTTGTCTTAAAAGACCGCGGTCTGGTTGTAAAGCGGCAATCCCTCTTCTCCGATCGCCGCGAGCGCAACCGCCATCGGAGGATGCGAGTGAACCACCCCGTTTACGTCCGCCCGCTCGCGGTAGATAATTCCGTGCATGATCGCTTCACGCGGGGCGTTCTTCTGTCCTTCGAGCTTCTTTCCGGAAAAATCCACCACCAGGATATCTTCTTCCTTGAGCGTGGCGTTCGATATCCAGCCCGCCTTGATGAGAAAAGCGTCTTTTCCCGGAATACGCACGCTCGCGTGACCGAAGTGATCCACAAGCCCCTCGTTCTCCAACACCCGGCTGGCTTTTACCAGCCGCCTCTTCAATTCCTCAATGTCAGCCATTTTTCCTCCTCAGTGATTCAAATAACCTTCTCTTAGCTATCGTAAATGACGAAGTCGACCGGCTTGGCCTGTATCATGAGATCGGGGCACACGCTGATGCCGACAAGACAGTCCATCTCAGCCTCCAGATCGACATGGGCTGTTTTCGACGGCCGAATGCTCGTGTTGCCCAATCTCCCCGTTTTACCGTTGACTTCCATGGTCATGAAGATATTGAAAGGACTCGGGATATCCTCGGGTAGAATGTTCCAGGGCTTTAGAACCTCCGATAGGTTTTCCCAGCAGCCACGGTCCGGGATTACGGTGCCCGGTGGGTATTCCCCCAATCGCCCCAGTTTGGCCTTCCTCTGGTAGCCGTATCCGCTGCACATACCTTTTTCCAAGTCGTGCGTTCCTTCGGTATAGGTGTCTTCCACAATCTTCATCATGGGACGGTTGAATTTGGAGATCAGGTAATCCCCCTTCGTGATAAAGAGCTTCCCCTGATTGCCGCGGGTTCGTGAAGCGTCGAGACGCTCGCGGAGGTTGCCGTGATTGAAAACCACGAAATCGACGATGTTGACCCCGCTCACTCGAATCCCCTGCCCCTTTTTGACAGTGCCCGTCCAGCCCGTGTTCGGTTGGATCGTCGCTTGTGTAATAATCTTCATGTTGACCGCCTTCCTTTTTTGACTACCCCCTAATTGCTGACTCTTCGGAGGTGAAGCGTAGACATGTACATTACGTCCGAATGGTCTGTAAAAACCACTCCCGCGGCAGTTCTTGGCCTAAGCCTCTTTCTGTCGCTGTTTCATAGATTTTGGCTGCGACTGCTGCAAACTGAGTGCCCATCCCCTCGGATTGAAAGAAAACGATCTCGTCATCCTTCTCTCGTCCCGGAGCGCGTTCCAGCATGACATCGCTGAGCTGGTGAACGCGATCTTTAGGAATGACGGATTCCCACTCGCTAAATTTCCGGTGACTACCTCCCAAATGGAGCGGACGCTTGCTTTCCGGGGTCGTGAAGTGATGGTCGGAAGCGGAGGTTCGAGCCAAAACCATCCGGTCCACGCGATGATAAGCGGCCTGGCTCATCTCCGCGTTTGTCACCGTGCACAAACACATGCCTTCTTCCAATAGTTCCGGGTAGATTACAGGATCGATAGAATCGGTCATGGCAGCGAGGATATCGACGCCACTCGCTGCGGCTTTCGGAGAATCTACCGGAACAACTTCGATTTGCAGCTTTTCGCTCATTTCCAGCGCAAATCGGTTCCGATGGCTCGGCTGGATGCTGAAAACCTTGATCCGATGTAGTCGCCTCACCAGAGAATAAGCTTCAGCATTGAACGTCGCCATGGCCCCCGAG
>CAZUFJ010000097.1:0-11397 GCA_964619805.1 uncultured Candidatus Peribacteria bacterium
CCACCAAGTACGGAGCCACTTCCTCCACGGTATCCGTTGGCAGCGGGAATTGGTCGTATGTTTCGAGATCCATGAATGTAAAGGTATTTGAGTCACGGAACAGGTACTGCACATGCTTGTAACCGACATCCGCAGGTTCGATTTTCTCGCTTCCTTGAAAATTGCGCGCGACGATTGCACCTGTTTTCAGATTCTTCAGCTTGCACTGCATATTCGCCTTCGATTGGCTCTTTCTTCCAAACTGTGATGAAAGGACTATGTAGGGCTGTCCATCGAGCGTAACCGCTCGGCCGGGCTTGAGATCAGTAATCGTGTACATGGGCAAGGATTTTGAAGGGCGTCCTACGCGAAGTCAACCGGGACGCGACGCCTGCCAGCCGCCCGCCTGGTCAGGCCGTTCGGACGGGCAGTCAGCCCTGGGCCGACGGAGGCTGGTTTCTGGTTCTGCTGTTTTTGGAGAGATAGGGCGATAACGAGAAACGAGAAACTTCTTGTTAAAGAGGTGGAGCCTCACCCATCGCAGAAGTTTCGTTGACGTGCGCCTCCTTCACGCGCTCAAATTCCGTGCGGACGTGCCGCGCGAGTCCGTTTTCCGGAAGCTCGCGATAGAGCCTTCGCAGGATCCGCCCCTGATCGGGGTGTCCATCGAGCGCGCGGAACTCAACGAGCAACTGATTCCAGCGCGAGCGCGGCTGTTTGTAGATGAAGATGCGGTTGTAGATCATCTGCACCACGGCATCGATTTCTGCATCCGAAAGCGGCTTCGCCGTCGGCGCAGTGATGACTGGCAGATACGGCGATACTTGGGCCAGGAATTCCGGATCGATGCCGCCGACGTCATCCTCGTACGCGTTCAGCGCGACCGCGAATGTGGCGAGTGAAGCCTTTGCTTCCTTCTGCATTTCAGGTGAGAGCGGAGAAGATCCGTCGAGCGAGTCGAGGTAGGGCGAAAGTTCCTGAAATATTGTTTTCGCCGTGTCCACATTCCCCTCTTCCACCGAGCGCATCAGGGACGAGAGCGTGTCGACGAGCAGAACGCCCTGGACTTCCTTCGCATCTACGAAACTGCCCGGCACCGCAGCACTCGTTTCTAACACTGTTTTTTTGAGCACGTAGGCATCATCATCGGGAAGCGCTGCGGTGATATCCGCCGCCGTCTCTGAAAGCTCCTGGCGCAGCATGACGCGGATGAGCGATCCTTCACCGGAACCTGTCGCGATTGCGAGGAGCGTCCTCCGATATTCGGCCAACGGCTCGGTTGCTTCGCTGCCTTCCGCGATGAGCGCGGCGGCCTCGTTCAAGCGCGTGTTTGCGAGCCCGATCTGCTTCTGCGCCTTTGCCTCTTCACCGAAGGTGAGCAGCATATCCACGGCCTCCGCGGCGCGTTTCACGGGGTAGAGGCGCGAGGTCGGCAGAATCCCCGCAACCGCGATGCGCCGCTCGTACTGCAACTGCGCGATCTCACGCCGGTGCACGGCGTCACGACGCAGGTTTTCCGCGGCCCATGATTCATCGTACGCAACGGGCGCAATGTTCTTCACGAACAATGGAGCATCCGATGTGAGCGACGTGCGCTCCCCCGCGACCAGCGGCACATCCTTATCTTTGTAATGCACGGTCGCCTTGCGATCCCATACTTCGACAGAAACCGCGGCGCCTTCCGTAATGGAAATGCTGCCTTCGTGGATTTCCACAATCCCTTGCGATGTCGCAATCGTGATGCCCTGCAGGTGCGCCGGAATCAGGCTCTGCACCCAAATCTTCCCTGCGTGCAGCGTGAGCGTCGGATCGTGCTCCGCGGGCGCGGGACGATCGGCCGTATCATGAAGTGCGACGGTGGTGTTTGGCCCAAGCCGAATCACGCCGTCATCGTGCAGCACGATCGTCGCTTCGCCGTCGCGCGTCTGGACGAGTGCGCTCTGCGTGAATATGAGTTCGGAATCGAGCGACTGCCATAGACCACCGATGAACACGGAAACTTCCCCGCGCGTCGGCAGCAAGATCAAGGGGGATTCGGCGGCGGAGTACGGCGCCAAAAAGAGGAGCGGACTGATGCGCACGGTGACGAGCACCAGTGCGAACGCAGCGACCCACTTAAACCCGCGATTCCCGATCGGAACCGATGCGGGCACGAGGCGCATGCGAATGGGCTGGAAGAGCATCGCGCGCAGTTCTTCGGATGGCAGAAGGAGCCCGCGAATCTTGTGCAAGAGCGTCGTCGCCCCGATCGGTTCTACCGCATTGCGGATGCGCTGCCAGATCGTCTCCTTTACAGAAACAGGAGGAGTGACTTCGGCCGACGCGAGGGCGATGACATCGGAAACAGTGATCCTTGCACTAATTTTAGATTTGATGCGTGATTGCATTTGAGGTTCCGCCCGCACAGCCTCACGCGACGCATGGAGATGCGTTTCTGCATTGAATGCATTGCCAGAGGGGGAGAAATTCAAGAGACTCATTGTCAGGAGTAAAAACGGTGGAAAATGGCTTCTGTTACGCGGTATTTCCCATTTCCGGCGGCAAAAGCAAGGCCAATTTTCGCAGCGCACGCATCTTCAACACCCGAACGGAGCCCTCCGTAGAACGAAGGACGCGCGCCACCTCGGGTCCGGGCAACTCGGCGACATAGGAAAGGAGGAGCACTTCACGATAGCGACGCGGGAGTGCAGCGAGCGCGGATCGCACAATGCGAAGCGTGTCCGCACGGTGTGTGCGGTTGTCGGCGCGGTTCATCTCGTCGTCGTCCACGATGTCATCCGTGACCTCCGCGAAATCACGTTGCGTGCGATAGGCATCAATCACGGTGTGGCGCGCGATACGGAACAACCATGCGCCGAACGGAATATCTTTGCGCACCTTGTACTTGTGCAGCTTCTCCCAGGCCTTCACGAAAATATCTGCGACCAGATCCTCCACCAGATCCGCAGGCGCACGAAACGCTGTGTAGCGATAGATCTGGACAAAGAACGCATCGTAAACCTTACCGAATGCGTCGGTGTCCCCGGCCTGCGCCGCGAGGACGAGCGTACGGATCTCCTCCTCCGGTGGCAGATTTCGCGGATTCATGGAGGAAATAAGTATACTGGATGAAAGTGAGAAAGGGCAGAAAGGGCAGGAAAGTAAAACATCCCACCGTACAAACATTTCTCCCTTTTCTTTCCTTTCTTGCTTTTCTGCCCTCGTTCTATTCCCACTCGATGGTCCCCGGCGGTTTGCTCGTCAGGTCATAGAACACGCACGTGATGCCCGGAAGAGCCAGGAGTTGTTTCGTGACATCGCGGAGGAACCGAGTGGGCAAACGCGTCGCATTCGCGGTCATCGCCTCTAGTGAATCGACGGGACGAAGGACGATTGACTCCGTTCCTTTGCTCGCGCCGAGCGGCAGCAGCACCACCGGGAACTGCCAAATTTTTTCGTAGAGGTTTGCCGCGACCATTGCGTCATGAACGATGTTGTCGGCAGTGCGGAGGAGCTCCGCGCGCTCAGGTGTTGTGCTTGCGTTCGTAACGACAAGCGGAAGAGGAGCCGCATGCGACAAGCAGAGGAGGACACGATTGATGTTTCTGTTGTGATTCGGAATCTGCGTAGCAGCATCCCAGATTCCTGGGTGATCAACTTCGGAAACATCGACGAAGAGCGCAAGTGCGTGCCTGTACGTGCGGGAGTCGCCCTGCACACCGACCGAGCGAATCGGCAGAATCATGTATGGAGAGGAAACCTCTGCGGTAAGACCCGGCACCGGTTCCTGTTTCTCCGCGCAGAGGATCCGAACGCCAAGCCCCGGCCCCGGGAACGGGTGGCGCTGTACGAGCGCATGCGGGAGCCCCAGCTCCTCGCCGAGCATGCGCACCTCATCTTTATACAGATCCTTGAGCGGCTCGATCACGAGACCTTTTGCGATCATCTCCTCGATTTCTGCGACGCGGTTGTGGTGCGTTTTAATCTGATCCGCATGGGCGGTGCCCCCCGTCTCGATCGTATCGGGGTAGATCGTCCCTTGCCCCAGCAGGAATCCATTCTCAGCGTGAAGATGCATCTCTTTACTCATGCGACGCTGCACCGTGAGGAATGTTTGTCCGATACGTTTTCGTTTCTCCTCCGGTTCCGTGACGCCCGCGAGTGCTGCAAAAAATTCCTGCGACGCATCTTCGATGCGCAGGTTCTTGATGCCAAGTTTTTGAAATGCTTCCTCGATGTCCCGCACTTCGTCCTTGCGCATCAGCCCCGTATCGATCAGTAACCCCTGCACCCTGTCCGTGCCAAGCACTTGATTCAAAAGCGTGAACGCGACTGTGGAATCAACGCCCCCGGACACGAGCATAAACACGTTCTTATCACCGACGTCCCGCTTGATCTCCCCTCGAATGCGGTCCGCAAAGCCGTGCACGGACCAACTGTCTGGTTTGCAGAGCGCGACGAAGCGCCGGAGCATGTCGGTTCCGTGTTCGCTGTGCGTTACCTCTGGATGAAATTGAAATGCAAAAAGTTTTCGTGTGGGATCCTCGAACGCCGCATTCGCACACGCATCCGATGTCGCGGTGCGTCGAAAACCCGGAGGCAATTTCACGGCCTCATCGCCGTGCGACATCCATACGGTGCAACCGCTTCCACAATCCCTCAAGAGCTCACCCCCGCCCTCCAGAACCTCGATCTTCGTTCGCCCATACTCCTTCGTCAGCCCCGGTTTCACCTTGCCCCCGAGCGCCTGGGTCATCCAGTGGAGGCCGTAGCAGAGGCCGAGAACCGGAATGCCGAGTGTGAGAATCTTTGGATCTGCCTGCGGGCTGCCCGCGTCGTACACGCTCTGAGGACCGCCCGAAAGAATAATCCCCGCGGCATGTTTCAATGTAGAAGCAGGAGTTTCCGGCGGCAGAATCTCTGAAAACGCGCCCAGACGCCGCACCCGATTGCCGATCAGATGAGCGTATTGTCCCCCGAAATCGAGGATCACGATGCTACGGCGGGGTTTCATGTATGGAGTGTATGGATACGCGGAAAGCGAGGCAATTGCGTTCGCATTCGTTGACAAGGGGACGCCGGAAGCGTGAACTCTACGGTTATGCCTACCCCTCTCAATGGAGAAATCGGGGAACGCCTTTCCGCACACGATCAGGAATTCAAAGAAATCGTCATGGGTTTCAAGAGAAGGGAGTTGACTATCGGACAGGCAATCGCAAACGCACAATCCTCCGTTGAGAAAACAATTGCGCTTCTTTCTCAGTCAGGCGAACGAGATGCAATCCAAGCTGGATTGGATGCGTTGCTTGGCGGACATGTTTTTAGTGGCATAGAGAACTATAGATCACAATTTATGAATGCCTGTGGCTTCGAACCCAATTCTACATTCATGCATAGAGTTATAAAGCCCATTCTTGCGGCGAGGCGTTTGCTGCAGAACTGGTCCGAACAACAGCGCGCCCAATTGGGAGAATGTCCGGAAGAGCCTCCTATGACAGACTTGGAGATCAAATAATCGCGCCCGTGGAAGGGCGCTCTCGATGAGTTCTTTTTTAGGAAATGAGAGCAGCCTTCCATGGCTGCGGCCAGCACGCAGTTATTTATTTTCCTTACAGCGAAGTTCAACCGCAGCAAAAATCCACACCGTGTACGCGACCGCGGCATCTTCCCATGCATGGAGGAACAGCGCGGCAATGCTGATACCGAAGAATGCCAAAAATATTGGGAATCCCCACGGGTCTTTTCTTCCTTTCCACAGTCGATAGAGAACGATCGTGATGAGAGTGACATACAGGAGGAAACCGAGCACCCCGAGCTCCACACCGATTTGCAGGTACCAGTTTTCGGGAAGAAACGGACACGTGCATGTGCGTTCAGGCGGCTGAACTTGGTTCTTTCCTACAAACACACACAGATTCGGCTGATCCTTCGCCCACGATGCATCGGCACCACGTTCTAAATACACACATGCATCCCCTGTTCGGTTCGTTGCAGGGCCGGCCGTTCCCAGGCCTTGGCCAAAGGGATGTGCAATCATCTGCTGCATTGCCGCAAGCGGACGCGCCAGATGCTCACGATTCGAAGTTACGCGCGAAAGAATTTGCGGCGCGACGAGGGCGACGATCAAAAGACACGCTGCAAGAGCTGCGCCGCCGATCGCAGAAAATTTCCAAAATGCACGACGAGGGAGCGACAAAAAAGCGACGACAATCGTGATCACAGCGGCGGCAATCCATGCGGCTCGAGAAAAAGTAAGCACCAATGCCCCGAGTAATAAACAAGAAACAGGAAACCAGAAACGAGAAACGCTGCCTTTCAACATTCGCGATAAAAGAATGCTCAGAGGCAGCAGCAACCAAAGCCCCAATTGATTCGGCCCACTCATCGTGGACTGAATCCGCGCAACACTCGTTCCGCCGATGTATTGGAATGCCGCGAGGGGACCCTCGGGAATATAGAGCGAATGAAGCGGCGAATAGCCGAGCCACAGGAAGAAACTATCCGGGAGGAAGAGTGTGGCGATGCCATAGGTAGCAACAGCTACACCTGCCCAGAGGATGACCTGCGTCACCCGTTTCCGAAAGAAATCCGACCACGGAACGCGACGAAGCATCAGGAATGCGACGAGAGGAATGAAATCGTATTTGAAACCGAGCAACCACTGTGCCGGATGGAATGCGAGTCCTATGGCAATAGGCAGAACGATCGAAAGTCCAAGGAGAATGAGGATCAATACATCAAGTACATCCATCCTCGTGAGAATCCGAAAACCGCTACGGCCTCGTGCGATTAATTCCACCAGGCACAGGCAGAGAATCACCGCCAGCAAGGTTTCTTTCCACACCGCAAACTCCGGCAGTGGCGCATGTCCCGGTCCCACAGCCACCTTCATAAGAGCCGTTACAAAGAGTGCATGGAACGGCAGGAATGCAATAAGCAACAAAACCAATGATTCGCGTGTACGCTGCGACACCTCAAAATCGTAGGACTAAAGAGGAAGTCTTGCTAGACTACAATCTCTTTCTATGCCAAAAAAACGGATTCTCGTCACGGGCGGCGCCGGATTCATCGGATCGAATTTTTGCAATGAGCACGGTACAACCTCCAACGTCGTTGCACTCGATAACCTCCTTCTTGGCGACCCAGAACACCTCTCCCCTTCTGTTACATTCGTCGAGGGGGATGCAACGAACCGAAAAACACTCGATGCCCTCGGTCAGTTTGATGTTATCGTTCATTTCGCGGGCACGTCTTCGGCACCAATGTTCCATAAGGACATCGTCAACGCCTACAGCAACAGCATCCTCTCGTACCTTGAAATTCTCGAATTTGCCAATCGCAGTGGAGTGAAAAAGGTCCTCTACGCTTCTACCTCTTCGCTGTACGGAAACACCCCACCCCCCCTCAAAGAAGATCTGCCACCTGTTCCGATCAATCACTACGCCGTCACGAAGATTGCGATGGAGAACATCAGTGCGTGCTATCACCAAACGCATCCATCGCTCGAGACGATTGGATTTCGGTTCATGTCTGTCTTTGGGCCTCACGAAGAACACAAAGGGATCTACGCCAACTTAATCAGTCAATTCATTTGGGCAATGAGACGAGGTGACCGGCCCCTTGTGTATGGAGATGGCATGCAAACCCGAGATTTTACGAATGTTCAAGATGTTATCCAAGGTATTACCCTCGCGATGGAAACACCGAAGTCACTCGGGAACCAAATCTTCAATATTGGTCGAGGAGAATCGATGAACGTCCTCGAACTTGTCGAAGTGATCAACAAGATCCTTGGAACAACGATCAAACCCCAACATATCGAAAATCCAGTCACAGAAAACTACATTCGCCTGCAGCAAGCGGACATCACAAAGATCCAATCGACTCTCGGATACACGCCATCGGTTTCGCTTGAGGACGGGATCCGGCACATCATTGAGCAACTGAAGAATCAGAAGCAAACCTCCTCTCGCAATCGGACGCACGAAGCAAACGCGATCCCAAAAAATGGGTAAAAGAAAGAACTCTTACACCCGTCCTTCCCTCACATTTGTTTCTGTCTGTGAAGCGCCTTTGGTCACAATACCGTGGACATTCCTCACTTCTTTTTTGACGAGTTTTGTTCCTTTAAAAAAATATAGGTAAGGAGTGCAGAGGCCGATTTCCATTGTCGCCGTCGTTGTGTCATCCAGGTGATCGAGGAACTGCAAGATCGGCCGCATGCTGTTGCCGGAGGCGGAGATAATAACGTTATTTCCCGCGTGCACATGGGGAAGGATCGTCCATTTGAACAATGGAAGAACGCGGCATGCAACGTGGGCGATGCTCTCACCCCCCGGGGGTGGAGTGCCATAACTTCGACGCCACTCGGTCACTTTCTCCTGTCCATACTTTGCGGCGGTTTCCGCTTTGTTGAGCCCCTGCAACTCGCCGTAGTGACGTTCGTTGAGTGCAGAATCTTCAATAATCTCCGGTTTCTGCTTCAGCACATCGAGCATGATTGTGAGTGTTTCCGTTGCTCGTTGAAGGCGGCTGGTATACGCAGTCTGGAATGTAATATCTTTGAGAGCCGCCGCAGATTTTTTTGCATCTTCGCGCCCCCGATCCGTGAGCGGAACATCCGTCCAGCCCGTAAATCGATTTTCCAGATTCCATTGAGACTGGCCGTGACGGATCAAGACGAGAGTCGACATGAGAGTACGAAGAAGTGCTACAGCTGCAGCCTATCAAGATCTGGCAGATAACTCAAAATTCTGCTATAATGGGGAGATTTATGGAACTCCACCTTCTCTCACGGTTTCGGTTCCTCCACACGATCGGGTGGGCTGTGCTGCTCTCATGCCTGGTTGTCGCGGTTGCGGCAACACTGGCGCGCGCGACCCTCAACCTCAAGGCTGCGCTCACGGATAAGCCCGACATCGCGGTGTATCTGCTCCTGCCCGATGAAGAGATCGGCAAGACGACGGTGCTCCGGTCGCGCAATGATGAGCGGGATTACCTGGCGGAAACAAAGGATGGTCCGAAGCTCATCAAGCTCAAAAAGGGAGAAAAAGAGTGGTACGTGGAGTACATCGAGCCATTGCGCGAAAGCGTAAAGTAAAGACCGCGACAGAGTGCGGCCAGCAGCTTTCGCCAAGGCTTCGGCCGCCGAGGGGTTGGCCGCTCTGCAGTTTCAAAAAATTCATTCATCGGCGCGGGCAACCTTGCCCGCAGTCCTGAAATCATTGTGATTTCGCAATGCAAGCAATGGAAAGACAATCACTGCGGTGATAATTCTTTTGATTCTTCGTGGTTCGAGAATAAGTCTCCACAACCATTCGAGCATAAGGTTTTGAAGGAATCTCGGAGCTCGACGAATATCCCCCGCGAGCACATTAAACGTACCGCCGACCCCCATCGCGACGCGGACGGAGGGGAGATCCTTGAGGTGCTTCGCGATCCACAGATCCTGCGCGGGCGCGCCGTAGGCGACGAGGAGCAGATGCGGTGCGGCTGCGCGGATTTTCTCGAGGATTGCGGGGACATCGGCATCACTCGGCGAGCCGGCAAAGGTGCCTGCGATTTGGATCCGCGAATTTTTAGAGCGGAGTTTCTCCGCCGCGCGTAGAGCCACTCCTTCGCGCGCGCCAAGCAAAAAGACCGGATGATCAGAACCCAAAGCAAGAAGCAGTCGTTCCGTGGTATCCACCCCCGTCACACGCTCCGTAATGTCCTGCCCAAGCAAGCGCGCCATCGCGACGACGCCCGCGCTATCGGGCAAATGGAGATCCGCGCGCTGAAGAACTTCTCGAAATGCAGAATCGCGCGACGCGGCAACGAGCATCTCGGCATTGGGCGTGACAACATGCCGCTGTGCCGCTCCCTCTAAAAAGGAATGCATCTGCGAAACGGCTTGCTCGCCGGTAACGCAATCAAGGGGTACGCCGAGGAGAGCGACAAAATCTGCCATACGATCTGGCTCATTGTAATCCCCTTCCCTACGATAGGGGTCCATGCCGAAACGTTTCCTCATTCTTAGTCTCCTGCTGCTGAGCGGTTGCGTCATAGAAAGGACAGAAAAACCAGCCGAACCTGCGACCTCCACGGGCAGCAGCGCAATACCTGCAGAGGGGGACGATCTCGATCCTGTGACTGCGCTGCCGCTGACGGGAACGGGCGGACTTGCGGAGGCTCTGCTCCCGACGGGATTTCTAAGCCTTGGAAATGCCGACGCGCCGGTGACGATCCTCCTGTGGACACATCCATCCTGTCGCTACTGCCGCGAATTTTTGGAGAAACAATTGCCACGCATGGCGGAGGACTTCCTGCTCCACGGCACGGTGCGGCTCCAGATCGGATTGTTGCCGCTTCGCAAATACCCCCAAAGCCAAACGCAGGCAGTTTCGCTCCTCTGCGCGGCGGCCCAGGGGAAAGGAATCCCAATGCTCAAGGCGCTCTTTGAAGGAAACACTGAGGATATCGCCGTAGAAAAAACTTCTTTCAGTGAATGCCAAGCGAGCGCGCGAACGCAGGAGCTGCAGACACTCCAGGCTTCACTCGCGCGGGCACTGGATGTCACACTCGTACCGACATTCTTCATCAATGGGAAAAAACAGACGGGTTTGCCGGACTATCCGGATCTGCGAGGCGCGATTCAGGAAGCTCTTGACGAAAAGAAAAATTGAGCGGAAAACTCTACAATGCACGCATGAAACATATCGGAATCGTCGGCGTAACTGCAGAGGGTGCCGCGGAATGTTTTCGCACGATCTGTGCGGAAGCAGCGGCTCGCGCCGGAGCACACCGTCACCCGGAAATCAGCCTCCACATCCGCTCGTTTCATGAAATCCTCGCCGCCCAAGAGGAGCGCAATTGGAACCGCGTCGCGGGGTATTTGCTCGAATCGATTCGCAAGCTCGAGGAAGCGGGGGCTGCGTTCGCAATGATCCCCGCAAACTCCGTGCACTTCGCGTTATCGATTGTCCGTCAGAAATCTCCATTGCCGATCTTTAGTATCGTCGAAGAAACGGCGGACGAATGCATGCGACGCGGCTACAAGCGTGCGGCCGTGCTCGGCGTGGGCTTAACAATGAGCGGCGGGCTGTATGCGGATGCGCTGCGCGATCGCGGTATTGAGCACGTGCTGCCGCCCGCGGGCGACCAGGAGCATCTGAGCCGCATCATCTATGACGAGATCGTTCCCGCACGCGTGACGGAGAAAGGAATGGAACGACTGTTGAAGATTGTTTCCAAACTCAAGGATGAAGATTGTGACGTTGCAATCCTTGCCTGCACGGAGCTGCCGATTGTTCTCAATGAGAAAAACTGCGCGTTGCCGCTCGTGAATTCAACCAAAGTACTGGCCCTGCGTGCGGTCGATGAGGCGCTAGCCACATAACTGGGTCCTACGGTCATGCAGGGACGAAAGAAAAAATATCTGTAGGACAGAAACGTTTCTGT
>CAZUFJ010000098.1:0-13251 GCA_964619805.1 uncultured Candidatus Peribacteria bacterium
ATGTAATATTACATGGATACATTGAAAGGAACGAGGAAAGAATAATTTTTACCGTTCATCAAGCAATAAATTGATCAGGAGAAAGTGCAGAGGATATTTCTTTCGTAGCCATGTAAAAGAGTAAGGAGTAGGAGGCACATAACCTTTTCTGGTCTTTTTATGACCCAATGCGTCGGGTAATTCTCTGCGATATTCCTTATACGAAGAGAGCCATCGATGAACGCTTTCGATCGTTCTGAGGCCAACTCTCAGTTTCTGTAGAATGACTCTATAAGAAAATCCTTGAATGAGAAGCTTTGCAATTTGAATACGTCGGGTGATCATAATGATTTCACTCGGCGTGAGTGCATGGAGAAGGAATTCTTGCACTGTGTCGGCTTTCTCCAAGACCTTCAGGGTGCTTCGGAACTCCTTCAGCAGTTCTTTTTCCTCCGAATCTTTTAACCGGTCGTGAGGAACTTTTGCCATTGTATCCATGTGATATTACATGGATACATAAGAAGCAAGTGAATAATGTTAGGATCGTTGTAACGTAGTGCCCTCTAGCGCACTCCTCCAAAGTGCTGCACCCAGTAGCCTGCGGCGATACCGATTCCGATGTCTTGGAACGAGGGGCTCAGCATCGCACGGCGGTGCTCCGGTGAATTCATCCAATCGGTCATGACTTGGTCGATCGTTTTTTGGCCTTGTGCCAAGTTTTCCCCGAGCACGTAGGAGCGCTCGCAAGGGGCGTCAGTTTTTCCTGAGCATGGACCTGAGTAAAACGGCAGATAGTACCCGAATGCTTCGATGCGCTCTTTGAGCGTTTGGCCGAGCGGCGATACGTGCGCAAAGAAATTTTCGGCTGCCATCGTCTCGGCATACGCTTGTGCGGAGCCTGTCAGGTGATCGTCGAGTGTCAGGGACTTTGCGCCGACGGCGCGGCGCTTTGCGTTCACGAGCCGCAGAATCTGGGTGCGAAGATCCGCGATTTTTGCAGGGTCAAATACCACGATGCTCGGCTCCACCGGGCGCAGGACTGGCAATGGATCTCGTCGCGGCTTCGGCGGCGCGGGCGCTCTGAGAACCGTCACCTCCTCCTGCGTGTTTGAGATGAGAAGACGGGGATGCGCCGCCGCGCGGTGGCGCGTGTCCGCGAGCGCCTGGAGCGAGGGAAAGTTCTTGCCGCGGTGATCGAGGAGCGCCTGGATAGCCGCGCTTGCTTCCTCGGTCGTCAGAAAATTTCCGGGCGAGAGGCGCGGGGTCACACGCGACATCGGAAAGAGCTCGTACTGCGCGGCGATCCCGGCGAACGGTGCATACCAATCCGCCGCCGCTACATCGCGGTAGCGATGGGGCAGATTCTCCGGGAGCCCGAATGTGTATGCCATCATCTTCAAAAATTCCGCGCGCGTGACTTCGGCATCGGGACGGATGAACCCAAGCGCATCGGCCTGCAGGAGCCCGTACCGTTCCGCTTCGAGCACCGTTGCTTCGTACCACATACCTCTCGCCACATCCTTCAGGTGGCCATCATTTTTTGCTTTCGGAATCGCTGTCTCACGTGTGAGCAGCAGCACCATCGCCGCTTCCGCGCGCGTGACGTAGGGAGTTTTGAAGTCCGCGCCGAATGTTTTCCCTGTGATGACGGCAAACAATGCGAGAGCGACGGTGCCCCCGAAGAGCGCGCGACCGAGCCGGGAAGGGTTGAGAGTCAGTGTAATAGCGTATTATAGCTTGAAATGACAATTCTCGCAATATCCAGGGAATGAGCGTAGAGGCGAAACTCCCTTGAGATGTATGTATTTTCTCTCTATCATGCCGTCCCGACTCGCCCGAATGTACCCGTTCGGTACGGGCGGACTCCCGGAGGGTTTATTCGAGTGATTCCTCCTTTTGCAATCTCCCCATGCTTCATCTCATTAGACCCGCTCGTGGCGCAACACAGAAACGAAAGCGTGTCGCACGCGGCGACAGTGCCGGCGGCGGATCGACCGCTGGTCGCGGTACCAAGGGTCAGCAATCGCGTACGGGCAAGGGTCGCCGCTTCGGATTCGAAGGAGGCCAAGTGCCGCTCATTCGCCGTCAGCCGAAGCTCGGTGGATTCATCAACGTGAATCGCAAGGAGTATGAAGTGATCAATGTAGAAAATATCGAAGCGCTCGCTCCGGGCGTGTACGATGCGGCCGCCCTTCGCGCCGAGGGTCTCCTCACATCGAAAAAGCCCGTGAAGCTGCTTGGCCGCGGGGCGCTCACGAAGAAATTTGAACTCACGATTGCAGCGGCATCCAAAAGCGCAAAAGAAGCCGTGATGAAAGCCGGCGGCACCGTGCGCATCGCCGCGTAACTTCATGTGGACGTACCTCCTCCAACTCTGGCGCTCTGAAGATCTGCGCCGTCGCATCCTCGTGACGCTCGGGCTGTTGCTCGTGTACCGCATGGCGGCGCACATCGCGATCCCGGGCGCCGATCCGTTCGCACTCCGCCAATTTTTGGATGCGCGCAGCGCAACCGGTGCAATCGGCATCTTCGCGGCGCTCACGGGAGGCGCGCTCGATAATTTCTCGATTGTGCTTCTTGGTCTTTCTCCGTACATCAACGCTTCCATCATCGTGCAGCTCTGCACCGTCATCTTCCCGAAGCTCGAGGCACTCAGTAAAGAAGGTGTGCAGGGCCAGCAGGAGCTCAATCGCTACACGCGATGGATCGCGTTCCCGCTCGCGTTCCTCCAGAGCTACGGGTTTTTGATTCTCCTCGGTCAGGGCGGCGTGAACCTCGTCGATCTCACGTTCCCCGCGGTGCTCGCGCCGATGGTCTTCGTGACGGCGGGCTCGCTCTTTCTCATGTGGCTCGGTGAGCTGATGACGGAAAAGGGCATCGGCAACGGCATCTCGATGATCATCTTCGCGGGGATCGTGTCCGGCATTCCCTCGACCATCAGCGCGCTCCTGCTCGCAGGCCAGGGAAAGATGGGCGCGTTCTACCTCTTCAGCATTGTGTCCGTTGCGCTCCTCGTCATGGTCGTCCTCTTTACGGATGCGCACCGCTTGATTCCGATCACCTACGCGAACCAGGGCGCGGGACGCGGCGTGCAGGGCAATATTCCGATTCGCCTCAACCAGGCGGGCATGATCCCGATCATCTTCGCGATCTCGCTCATCACGTTCCCGGCGATCATCGCCCAGTTCCTGCGTACGGCGCCGCGTTTTTCCTCCGTCGTCGGCTTCATCGAGACGTACATGAATTCCGCGAACCCGAGCATGCTCTACATCATCTTCTACTTCCTGCTCGTCCTCGGTTTCACGTTCTTCTACGTGTCCGTCACGTTTAAGCCGACGGAAGTCGCTGAGACGATCCAGAAGCGCGGCGGATTCGTGCCCGGCGTGCGCCCCGGCGCACAGACGGCGGCACTGCTCGCCAGAACCTCGAACCGCATGAACCTCTGGGGTGGTATTTTCCTCGGCATCGTCGCGATCATCCCGTTGCTCTTCACACGCTATTCGACGCTGAGCTCCTCTGACCTCATCATCTCTGGCTCGGGTCTGATCATCATTGTCGGTGTTGTGATGGAGCTCATTCGCCAGGTCAACGCGCAGCTTCTGGCGCATGATTACGAGAAATTGGTTTGACTCCGCAGCCGGGTCATTGGAAAGATTGGTGTTTTCCTGTACGAGAGTACTTTTTCATGTACCATGAAGGACGAGTTCTGCCTCCCTTGGATATGAAACGCAATCTGAAAATTGGACTCGTCATCCTCGCTGTCTTGATCGGTGGTTTCACACTTCTCTTTGCGAGCATCTTCTATGCAACATCCGGACTCACAAAAATCGCGGATGATTTCCTTCTCCTCCTTCAACGTGGCCAGGTGGAGCAGGCGTATCAAACCACATCAATGGAATTCCAAAAGGGCACATCCCTCGAACAATTGGAATTATTCGTAAGCGACATGTCGCTTACGTCCTATCAGAGTGCGACGTGGAATTCTCGCAGCATGTCCCTGTATCCTTCTACGGCTGAAATTGGAGGTACGTTGGTTTTTGGAGGCGTAAGGGGCTCTGCGGTCCCCGCAACCGTATCCTTTACGAAGGAAGATGGCATATGGAAGATCGTTGATTTAAATATTCAGGGAGGCATGAAGTCGCAGGCGGACGTGGCAATTCCAAATGGGTCCGAACTGAAAGCACTGGTAAAACAGACGATGAATAATTTTGCGAGCGCGGCGAAAAAGGGCGATTTCACTGATTTCTACCAATCGATTTCTACTCTCTGGAAGACACAAACAACTGCCGAGGAATTGAAGATAGCCTTTGCTCCCGTGGTGAATGATAAGATGTTGCTCTCCGCATTTAAGAATGATTCTCCCGTCATAAGCGCAAATCCTTCTCTTGATGAAAATCGCTCGCTTGTTATTGATGGATATTATCCCTTGTCCGATGGTGCGGTTGTCTTATTCACGCAGAAATATACGTTCGAGTTTCCGTCATGGAAGCTGCTCGGATTGAGTATGAAGATGAAGGACTGATATCTCGTTTGAAATATTCGCATAGATTTCTTCGACGGTCCCAGTTCCTTCAACTTCTATAACTTTTCCAAGCGATTTGTAGTGCGCAATGACGGGCAACGTTTTTTCGACGAAGGTCTGCATGCGGCGGCGGATAATTTTCTCATTCGCATCATCGACGCGGCCTTCGGCTTTCGCACGCCCGAGTATGCGTTTCAGCCCTTCCTCCGGAGAAAGAAGCAAATGAATACAACGAAAATCTCTGCCTGCATTTTTCATGATCTCATCAAAATCTTTCCGCTGAGCATCATCTCGGGGAATTCCATCGAAAAGAATTTTTTGCGATTTCGGTCGTGCGCTGATCGATTCCTTCACCACTTGCATAATAATTGCATGGGGAACCAGATGTCCCTGATCAATGTAGGACTTTACGGTGTTGCCAAGCTTTGAGCCCGATGCCGCAATTTTTCGAAGCTCTCCACCCGCCTCGAAAATGTCGTAGCCGAATTCAGAAGCCAAACGCTTGGCCTGGGTTCCCTTGCCAGAGCCTTGGATGCCAAAAAAGACGAGATCCATGAAAGAAGCATAAGGGAGTGGCGGGGTTCATGAAAGCTATCCTTCTCGCCCGGGACGCGGCGTCCCGGCTGCGGGAAGTGGACGACGTTCTGGTGGTGGGAATGAGATACCTTCCTTACCTTATCCGGAAGCCCTAAACTGCTGCCATGTCTCAGTTCCAAATTTTCACGCAGAACGAGGTCGCGATTCTTCGGCGTGCGGGGAAAATCCTCGCCGATTGTTTGCAGTTGACCGCGAAGAAAGTGAAGCCAGGTGTGACGACCGCAGCACTCGACACATTTGCTGAGGCTTTCATTCGTTCGCACGAATCGGCGACGCCCGCGTTCAAGGGCTATCGCAGTTACCCCGCGACGCTCTGCACCTCGGTGAATGAAGAGTGTGTGCACGGGTTGCCGGGGCCGCGCGTCTTAAAAGAAGGCGATAGTATTTCGCTCGACTGCGGCGTTTTGATTTCCGGTCTCTACACCGACGCGTGCATCACGGTAGGAGTGGGGAAGATTGCGCCCGAGGTTGCGCGATTTCTTCGAACGACGGAAGAAACGCTCGAAGCCGCGTGCGCAATCGTGAAACCTGGCACGCGCGTCGGGGATGTTTCAAGGCTCATTCAAGAGCGGATCGAAGGGGCGGGATACGCTTGCGTCAACGGCCTTACAGGCCATGGGCTCGGAAAAACACTGCATCAATTTCCCGATATCCCCAATGTCGGGAAACACGGCACGGGCCCCACGTTCCCCGCCTGGACGATGGTTGCAATCGAGCCGATTACGACGATGGGGGATCCACGGATCACGGACCGCGACGATGGTTGGACAATCGCAATGGCAGATGGCTCACACGCAGCGCACTTCGAACATACGATTCTCTTGACGGACGGCGGGCATGAGATCCTCGCTTGATTAAATTGTATTATATAACAATTATATATTTTATCAATACAATTTCATCTCCCCCCCAAAGTTTTGCAACCTACGGGCTTGCTGCTGCGAAGTTCGCTCTGTAGGATCTCTCGGCTCTCTTCTCCTACCGCCCTCACGCACTTCCCTTGTGTCCAAGGATGTCATCGAGCTCATCGGCGTTGTCTTGGAAACATTCCCCAATGCCACATTCCGAGTTCGCGTGACGAGTGAACAAGCGAAGGATCATGAGCTTCTCTGTCATCTGGCGGGACGCATGCGCGTTCACCGCGTGCGCATTCTTCCGGGTGATCGTGTGAAGATCGAAATGACGCCCTATGACCTCACGAAAGGCCGCATCGTCTACCGCTTTCTGCCGGGCGCTCCCCTCACGACTCCGTACGACACTCCCACCCCCACTCCTCCAACTGTCGCTCCATGAAAGTCCGTGCTTCTTGCAAACCGATCTGCTCCGCATGCCGCCTGATTATCCGCAAGGGTCGGCGCCGGATCGTGTGCAAGAAAAATCCCAAGCACAAGCAGCGCCAGGGTTAATTCCTCTTTCGCCTCTCCTTCTATGATTCGTATCTCCGGCGTCGTCCTCCCAGGATCGAAGCGCATCGAGATCGCACTCACCGCGATCAAGGGCATCGGACGTCCGCTCTCGCTTCGTATCCTCGAGGAACTCTCGATCGATCGCGATGTGAAAGCGGACACCCTCTCGGAGGCAGACCAAGCGAGGCTCCGTACGCGCGTTGAAAAGGAACTGACGGGGGGCGAACTCGTCCGCAAGGTCTCGATGGACATCAAGCGTCTCCAGGACATCGGCACGTGGCGCGGCTACAGGCATCGCCGCAAGCTCCCGGTCCGCGGACAGACCTCGCGCAGGAACGCACGCACGAAGCGCGGCAAGAAGAAGACAGGTACATCCGGCCGCACAATGCTTACGAAGACGTAATCCTCCTTTCCTTCTCTCCTTTCTCTCGTGGTGAACCAGAATATTCCATCGGAACTCGACAAGGCTCTCGCAGGAGGTGATCCCGAAGGCGGAGCCACGGCGCTCGCGAGCGCACGTGGCGGAGCTCCGACAGAGGGGACGGGGGGCAAAGCGCCGCGCAAGAAGAAGGTAAAGCGCACGGTGCCGATGGCGCGCGTCTGCATCCACGCAGGGGAGAACAACACGATCGTCACGTTCACGGATCTCAACGGTAACGTGCTCGCGGGTGCGAGCTGCGGGTCCTCCGGTTTCAAGGGAACGCGCAAATCAACGCCGTACGCAGCCAAAGTCGCCGCAGAGAACGCATCCGCCAAAGCAAAGATCTACGGCGTCGAGACGATCAGCGTGGAGGTCAAGGGGCTCGGACCCGGACGCGAGCAGGCGATCCGCGGACTCCAGGGAGCGGGGCTCAATCTTGATGCCATCGTTGATGTTACGCCGATCGCGCACGGCGGTTGCCGCCCTGCGGGCCGACGCCGCGTTTAACGATTCCCAATCCTACTCCTACTCCTAACCCTAACGTCATGAAATACAACGGACCAAAAGCCAGAAAAGTGCGACGCTACGGAGTAAATATTTACTTCGCGGATAAGTACGACAAGATTCTGCAACGCAAGCCCTACGGCCCCGGCAAGGGCCCGAAGTCGAAGCAGACGCGACCGACCGAGTTCGCGAATCAGCTGCTCGAGAAGCAGAAGGCCCGCGACATGTTCGGCCTTTCCGAGAAGCAATTCCGCAATCTCTACAACGTCGCGAGCAAGATGACCGGACAAACCGGCGACATTCTGAAGCGCTTTCTTGAGGAGCGTCTTGATAATGTCATCTTCCGTGCGGGGCTTTCGATGACGCGGCTCCAGTCGCGTCAGTTTGTCGGCCACGGGCTCTTCCTCGTCAACGGCAAGCGCGTCACGAGCCCCTCGTACCGCGTGCGTCCCGGTCATATCGTCACCGTCCGCACGCAAGCCAAGAGCTCCCCTGTGTTCCCCCCGATTATCGAAGCGCACCAGAAGTACATGCCGCCCGCGTGGATGAACGTGGACGTCGCGAATTTGAAAATCGAGATCGCGAGCGAACCGGATCCCAAAGAAATGGAGCAATCCATCGAAATGCGTCAGATCATCGAGTTCTACTCCCGCAATTAATTTCCGAGCACTCCCCCTCCTTTTCTCCTTCTTTGTATGCACATCATTCAGGAAGAAATCGGACTGCCCCAGTTCAGCGTCGTTCCCGTGAAGAAGGGGAATACCGCTCACGTGATCTTCCAGATCGCGCCGCTGCCGCCGGGCTACGGCACCACACTCGGCAACGCGCTCCGGCGTACGCTGCTCTCGAGCCTCCCCGGCGCGGCCGTCACGTCGCTTCGGGTCCACGGGGTCCAGCACGAGTACACGACCATCAAGGGCGTGCGCGAATCCGTCATGGATATCTCGCTCAACTTTAAGCAGCTCCGGATCTGCAAGCACAGCAAAGAGCCGGTCGTCCTGACGCTCGAGGCCAAGGGGCCGAAGACGGTGAAGGCAGGGGACATCAAGCCGATGGCCGACTGCGAGATCATCAATCCCGAGCTTGAGATCTGCAACCTCGAGAAGGGCGCATCGCTCGAAATGCAGATCACGGTGGAGAAGGGCGTCGGCTACGTGTCGGCTCAGGAGCGCAATAAGAAGCAGAACGAACCCGGCCTCATCTACATCGATGCGATTTACGGGCCCGTCCTCAAGGTGCGCTACGACATCGAGCCCGCCCGCGTGGGTCAGCGGACGGATTTGGAGAAACTCTCGATTGATCTCGAGACGAACGGTTCCTTGAGCGCCGAAGAGGCGATGCAGTTCGCTTCGCAATTGCTCCAGAGCTACTTCGGGTACTTCGGCAGCGACAAGAAGGCCGTGGAGCCGGAGTTCGTCGCCGACTTCACGCGCTCTATCCCTGAGCAAGTGGAGGATGCGACGCATCAGCCTGTAAAGGAGAGCTACACGCCGATCGAGATCCTCAACTTCTCACCGCGCACCTTAAACGCCCTTATCAATGCGGGCGTGGGTTCCATCGAGCAACTCACAAAGTGCTCGGAAGCGACGCTCTCAAACTTCCGCGGATTCGGCGCAAAAGCGCTCGATGAGGTGAAAAAGACCCTCGGCGACCGCGGACTCAAGCTCGCGGATGATGTCCTCGAAGCGTAATCCTTTCGTTTCCTTATCCCCTTTTTCTCTTTAGACTCCGCTTCCGCTCTGAACGAGTAACGAGTAACAAGAAACGAGCAACGTAAGATATGCGCCACAGACTCGCCCGCAATCGGCTCCGCCAGAAACCCGCACACGCGCGGTTGCTCAAGCGGAACCTCGTCACGTCGCTTCTGCTGTACGAGTCGGTACGCACAACGAAGAAGCGCGCGGAGGTGACGCAGCCGATGATTGATACGTTGATCGCACGCGCGAAGAAGAGCGAGCCCCGCGAGGCGATCCGCTTTGTCAACCGTTACGTCACGGACAAGAACGCATGCCGCAAGATTATGGAGGTGTACATCAAGCGCTTTGCTGATCGCCCATCCGGTTTCACGCGCATGACGCCCGTTGGTGCTCGCATCGGCGATGGCGCCAAGCTCGTCGATCTGACCTTCGTCGAAGGTGCAGAAGTTGCTGCCCCGGTTGTTAAACCTAAGAAAGTGAAGTCCCCAAAGAAAGCCTAATCATGAAAACCTCTCACGTTCAACCCCCGGCACCGCTCTGGCACCTCGTCGATGCCGATGGCAAAACGCTCGGTCGCCTGGCAACGCGCGTCGCGACGATTCTGCGCGGCAAGCACAGAGCTTCGTATTCCCCGCACATGCTCTGTGGTGACCACGTTGTCATCGTAAACGCAAAAAAGCTGAAGTTCCACGTCAGCAAGTTCCGCCGCAAGGAATACATCCACCACACGGGTCGCCCGGGAGGACTCACACACACGTCACTTAAAAAAATGATGGAGGACAAGCCGGAGGAAGTTATTTTGAAAGCGGTCCGCGGCATGCTGCCGTATAATCGTCTCAAGTTTAAAATGCTCAAGCGCCTGCACGTATATGCGGAGGGCGATCACAAGTTTGCGGCACAGAAGCCCGTTCCACTGACCATTTTCTAGAAATGTCCAACTACTTCTACGCCTCCGGCAAGAGGAAGACCGCGATCGCCCGCGTCAAAATGACACAGGGTGGATCGGGCGAGACAATTGTGAATGGCAAGAAACTGAAGGATTACTTCCACGGTATCGAGATCGAAAATGCGCTCGCGCCACTCGTTGTTTCAGGTCAGAAGGGTGTGTTTTCCATTGAAGCAAAGATCGTCGGTGGCGGACGCACGGCTCAGTCCGATGCACTGCGCCACGGTATCAGCCGCGCGCTCCTGCTCGTGAACCCGGATTTCCGTCCGGATCTGAAACGTGCCGGGTTCCTGCGTCGCGATGCGCGCATCAAGGAACGTAAGAAGCCAGGATTACACAGAGCAAGAAGGGCGCCGCAATTCAGCAAGCGCTAGAACAAGCCTACCTGATCTTGCTAAGATCAATAAAATATGACAAACTATCTTTCTTATGTTTCCAAATGTTCCCGGGGAGCAACCTTCTTTTGAAGCCACTGTTCTCGAATCCAAAGAGCAGCCACTTCCGCTTTCATAATGCCAACCTGCATTCCCCTCTGCATCGGCGATGAATTCGGCGAACTACAGTCCGCGATCGTCCAGGATGCGTCCAACGCGCGGGATGTTTCGATGGAGGAACTATGCAGGATCATCACGCCGGAGAACCTTCGGCGTCATCCTGAAACCGGCGCTCTCTCCGCTGCTCTGATTCGCGAGCAGTTGGAACGATTGCGCGAGATTCTCGACGATGCCGGCGTGTTGCTCATCCAGCCCGCATCACAGCCAGACGCACCATTTCAATTTTACACGCGAGATCCGGGTTTTGTGATTGGTGAGATGTTCTACACGGGATCCATGGGCGAGAGGTATCGCGACGGGGAACTTCGTGGTCTTGAGGGTGTTCGCTCCCGCGTAGCCCACGCCGTTCAATTGCAGGCGCAGGATCGCAAGATCGAAGGCGGCGACATCATGGTCTTGAACGAGGGGGAGCGTGTGCTGATCGGGCGTGGGGAAATCACAAACAGTAAAGGCATGTTGGCACTCTCTGATTCGCTCTTTTCGGATGGACAGGTACATGCAATTACGACGGTCGAACACGTGGCACTTCACCTCGATACCGTACTGATGCCTCTTCCAAACGGGAAGGCCATGGTCTTTGCAGAGAAGATAACGAGGGAATCTCGCAAGAGTCTGGAGCGCGTTTTTGGGAACATCATCGAGCTCGATCCCGAGGAAGCGCGCCTGGGTCTCGCCGCAAATGTGCTCTGGCTGAATCCCGAGGAGGCGATCTCCACGACGGCCGTCCCGATGACAAACAGCACACTCCGTGACATGGGATACAAAGTTCATGAGCTCCGATTCGATCAAATGCACAAGTCTTGGGGGAGCGTGCGCTGCGTCGTCTGCCCCACGAAACGCGGGGATTAGTTGTATTTCTTACACAATATCAACCACCATCTTCACATAGTACAAACTCTTGCCATCCTCCGTATCCAGGATGAACTTGGCATCGATATCCGAGAGTTGCAGGATCGTCTGGCACATGCGCAGCAACATCGATGGCGGCAGGCTCACGCCTCCTTCCAGACACGTTGCACACAAACCTGCGGCATCCTTGGAGCGGAGATACGGTTCACCGAAGTCCACGATGATGCTGTAGAGCGATTCCTGCACCGAGATCACAAAGCGCTCAATGTAGGGCTCCAGGTCATCCACCGGAATCTCATGAACCTCGGGGAGTGCCTCCAGAATATCGAGGTCACTTTGGATCGCGTGTGCGATGCAGGCGTCAATGGACATGGGTGTTTGTGTGGAAGATTTCTAACCATGATAGCAGAAAGGAGAGTTTGTTTCAAGTGTTATAAGCAGGTCCCGGCTGCGCCACGTGATTGCGCGCAGGGACGTAAAGCGGCTTCGTCTGAGGCACCCTTGCGGCTGCTAAAAAACGGCGGAACCTCGGCGAAGCTCCCGCAGGAGCGGAGACGGGTGGAGCCACCTCGGGGATTTGAACCCCGGACCCTCGGTTTACGATACCGATGCTCTACCGCTGAGCTAAGGTGGCGTGAGGACCATGAGTGTAAGGACTCAATAAGCCTAGGACAAGCCGAGCGTGCATTGCTACACTCCATCCCTATGACCGAATTAGAAGCCGCTCTGGCATGGTCCTTCCTTCATATTCTTACGAAGGAACGCTTCGATGCAATCACGCAGGTGTTTGGTAGTTTGGAGGAGGGGATCAAACACGTAAACCCGGAGCTACTGCGCAGCCTCGGCTGTCGGCAGGATACGATGGAGCGGACGCTCGTTCGTTTCGAAGAATTCGATGCTGCGGCCTATGAGAAGCGACTGCGTGAGAAAAAGATTTCTTTTCTGACAATTGCAGACGAAGCGTATCCGCATAGCCTCAAGGAAATCGGCGATCCCCCACCGTTCCTTTATTATCGAGGAGATCTTTCGATTCTCGGACAGCCCAGCATCGCGCTCGTCGGCACGCGTGATATAACGGCGCTCGGTAAACGTGCGGCGGAGGTCTTCACTCCCGCATTCGTGCACGCGGGAATGGTGACTGTGAGTGGCCTCGCGTTTGGTATTGATGCAGTTGTAGCGCGCGAAACTTTACGGGCGAAGGGCAAGACCGTCGCAGCGCTGGGCCATGGACTCGGCATGGTCTATCCACAGAGTCATGCCCGCTTGGCGGAGGAGATCGTGACCGCCAGCGGATTGCTCCTCTCGGAATTTCCGCTCGATATGCCACCGGATAAGTACACGTTCCCGGCCAGAAACCGCATCATCGCAGGGCTCACCCTCGGAACGGTGGTCCTCGAAGCGCCACGCGGCAGCGGCGCGATCATCACAGCCGAGCTCGCGCTCGAGTACGGTCGTGATGTGTTTGCCGTTCCTGGGTCCGCATTCGATGAAAATTATGCAGGCAGCAATGATCTGATTGCCAAGGGTCAGGCGCGGCTCGTTACGTCGCCCGACGAAGTGCTGACGGAACTCGGTATCATTGCATCCACGAAAACTTCGAACATTCACAAGCCTTCTTCACCCGAAGAAGAATTACTGTTGCAAGTACTCACGAGCATGCCGCAGAAATTAGATGATCTTCTCGAGAAGATCCGATTGGAACCCGGCACCGTCGGCGCAACGCTAACGATGATGGAGCTCGCGGGAGCGGCAAATAACGTCGGAGGGGGAATGTGG
>CAZUFJ010000099.1:0-4376 GCA_964619805.1 uncultured Candidatus Peribacteria bacterium
CCTTCGACGCATCGAGCGCCTCGATATCCTCGCGCGTGAACCACCGCATCTCCGCTCCTTCATCCTCCGCCAGGATCAGCGCTTGCGATTCATCCTTCGGTCGTGCGATATAGAGAAAATCCATATGCTGGTGCGCCGGCTCGCCGCGCTCCGAGCTTGCCGGAATTTCCTCAAGCAAAAGAGCGATCGGTTTTTTAAGCATGTTCCCTTCCCGAGGATTGTGCTCAAACAGATCCTCCTGCGCTTCGCCGATAATCTCGACTTCCATCCCCGTCTCCTCCCGGCACTCGCGAACCGCCGTTTCCTCCGGCGTTTCATCACTGTCGCAGTGACCCCCCGGCGGCATCCAACGCTGCAGGCGCTTGTGCCACAGGAGCAGGGTGTGCTTGCGCGAATCCACGATGAAGGCCGTTGCGGTGAAATGACGGATGGGAGACAAAAGAGTCAAAGGAGGAACAAGAGACAAAGGAGTGTAACAGCGAAAGAACTTCCGTAGCTCTGCGCCAAAGTGTATCATCAGTCTTCATCGCGCCGCTCCCTTGATTCCTTTGTCTCTTTTGTACCCTTTGTCTCCTTCACATCCATGGTTCTCATCAACGACAACTCCACGGCGCTCCAGGTCAACGACATGATGCCGCCGTTTGCACTCCCTGCGACGGATGGCATGACGGTCGACACCATGCTCATTAAGGATCCTGTCGTGGTCGTCGTCTTCACATGCAATCACTGTCCGTACGCACAGGCGTACGAGGATCGGTTGATTGAGCTGCAGAAGCGTTTCGATCAGGAAGGCGTGCAGTTCGTCCTCGTGAACAGCAACGATGCAACCAAGGTTCCCGAGGATTCATTCGGCCAAATGAAGATACGCCACGATGAGAAGGCGTTCCCATTCCCCTACTGTTTCGACGAGTCGCAGGAGGTCGCGAAGGCGTACGGCGCTCTCTGTACGCCGCACTGCTTCGTGTTCGATCGTCACCGCACCCTCAAATACAAGGGACGCGTGGATGACAATTGGAAGGAACCTGCAAGCGCAACGGAACATAATTTGCGCGATGCCATCGCGGCACTGGTAAAGGGTGAGGAGCCTCCGTCGCACGAGGCCAACGCGATCGGATGCTCAATAAAATGGAAGTCTTGAGCGATGAGCTTTGAGCCATGAGCTCAACCTCTTCAAAGCTCAAGACTCATGACTCATAGCTATTTCTCAGGCTTTTTTATTCTATCTTCTTCGATCAATCTTGAGGTATAATTCACTATCCGATGCCTTGGACTCAATTCCGTTCCGGCCTGAAACACTTCTCGGATACGGATCTAAAACGCATTGGGGAAGCATTTGCACTTGGAATGCGCGCGCACGAGGGGCAGAAACGCAAATCTGGAGAACTGTATTTCGATCATCCCGTCGCGGTCGCGCGGATGCTTTCCAACATGGGCGCCGATGCGGATACGATCATCGCGGCGCTGCTTCACGACACGCTGGAGGATACGGTCCTCACGCTCCCGGATATCGAGCGCGCGTTCGGCCGGACGGTTGCAGATCTTGTCGACGGCGTGACGAAGATCATGCCAGCGGACACGGTGGATCGGCCCAGCCTCAACGAACAGACGGAGACGCTGCGAAAAATATTTCTCCTGATGCAGAAGGACGTCCGCATCATGATCATCAAACTCATCGACCGGCTCCACAACATGAACACTGCGTCATTTTTGTCCGAGGATCGCCGCATTACGCTCGCGCGCGAAACAATCGATGTGTACGTGAAGATCGCGGATCGCCTCGCAATGCGCGCAATTCGCGATGAGCTCCACGCGCTCTGCCTTGCAATTCTGGAACCGGAAACGCACAAGCAGCTCGTCGCACTTCGCACCGAGAATGAGGGGCGCGGGCGCAGCACAATGCAGAAGATGCAAAAAATGATGCATGCGACACACCCCGACATCGCGGATGCTCTGGTGCTCCACTACGAGCACAAGCGCTGGGATAAATTGCGCGAGCAGGCGGAGATCGGGTCTGCCGCGGCGACCGGCCAAGCCGCGCTGGTCGTCGTGTTCGTCTGCGCGGATACCGATGCGTGCTATCGCACCTTGGGCCTCCTCCACCGGCTCTGGCGCAGAGAAACGATGTCGTTTCAGGATTTCATCAACTCACCGATGATCAACGGCTACAAAGGGCTTCATACCACGGTGATCCTGGAGGATGGCACGCGCGTCCGCTGCAAGATCCGCACGCCCGCGATGCACCGCTACGCCGAAACCGGCGTCATGAATTTCTGCTTCACGGGCGAGGCGAAGGGACTCCTCGATTACCTGCCCTGGACGCAGCGCATCTCGCCGCTCGCGGCCTCGACGGAAAACAGGAGTGAGGAATTTTGGGAAAGCTTGCAGAGCGACGTGCTTGGCGAATCCATCGTCCTCCACTGCCCGACGGATGAGACGATCCTTGTCCCACGCGGCTCCACGGCGCTCGATGGCGCGTTCTACTGCTTCCAGGATGCAGCGCTCTCTGCGAAGGAGATCAAGATCAACGGGCACAGCGTTCCGTTCGATGCACTCGTGGAGAACGCCGTCTCCATCAAGATGGAAAGCGCGGGGAAGAAAACGGTCGAGCGGCGCTGGATCGAGTGGGTGAATACCGCGTATGCCACAGCGAAGATCCGCTCTTCGCTCGCGCAACAATCGGACAAGAAGAAGATCGCAACGGGCCGGCAATTGCTCCAAGACATGCTGCAATCGCGGAAGAAGGGATTCCTGGAGGAGTTTTCGCCGGAGAGCATGAGCGATGCCATCCTTACACTCGGCCTTATCACGATGGACGACGTCTTCATCGCGATCGCAGACGGACGTTTGGAGCCGACGAAAGCCTATGCGGCGCTCTTCGAGAAGAAGAGTACAAAGAGTCATCTGACGAAGAAGAAGCGCACGACGATCACGTATACGCTGGATCCCACGAACGCCGCGCTCATCGCCCGCATCACGCAATCGCAGAGCAAATACCAGAAGGACGTGGAGGAGATCCGCTCCAACTTCTCACAGAGGAGAGGCGGCGGCACCGTCACGATGACGCTGCTCATCACGCCAGAAGAAAAGCAGACACTGCTCGCGGAGCTTGCCGCGATCGGCGTCACGGTCGTTCCAAACAAAGGTTCCAACTCGCGCTTCAGATTCTGGACCGGGATCGCCGTCCTCGTCGGACTCTGGGGGCTCGATCCCGTCATCGGCAGCATGCTCATCCGCGCACACGAACTTTCTGCCATTGATCTTTCCATCGTTCGCTTCTGGTCACTCACGGCGCTCAGCGCCGGCCTCCTCGTGTGGCAGCACTGGCACAAGGAAGTGACGGAGGTGCGGCTCTCGATCTTCAATTCTTCGCTCTGGATCTCCGCACTCCTGCTGACCGCCGTTTCACTCACCTCGTACCGAGCATTGCAGACGACCGATCCCTCGCACTACACGATCCCGATGACCGCCGCGGGCATCCTGCTCACGAGTATCGTGAACCGCAAACACTGGCGCATCCTCATCATCACGTGGGCACTCCTGATTGGCGGAACAGCAATCCTCATCGTCGGTGATCCACCATGGTCACGCACGGGCGTCATTTTCACTCTCCTCGCCGTTGTCGCGTTCACGATGTTCTCGCTCATCAGCGAGCGCTATAAGCGTAGCGAACACATTGCCGCCCGGGCAGCGCAGTATTTCTTCCTTCTCTCGCTCCTCTGCGCAATCATGATCACAGCGCTTGCGCCGCTTGCAACGCTCTCGATGACGACGCCCGAGGTCTTCATCAAAATGATTGCATTTAGCATCGTCTTCGCGGGAATCCCCTATTACATCTATTACTACTTGCTGACCTATAAACAGATTGATGTCGTGTTACGGTGCTCCTTCCTGATCATATTCGCCACTCTCGCCGGGCAAACTCTTCTTTGGGAAATAAAACCTTCTGGAACAACATTGTTTGCAGGTGCATGCGTTGCATTTGGAGCGATGTTGCCGATGCTGCGAAATTTTCAGAGAAATCTTAAGAGCTGACCCCGGGAAAGCCGGTTTTTCTTCCTTTATTCTTCAATATTTCTTGCCAAATTTTCTGACTTTCTCTATGCATATTTTCCATGCTGCCCGTCATCCATACCCATGCCGGCAATGCCAAGATTTTTCTTTCATCGACGATTTGTTCTGCGGCATAGCCATCTCTATTCCAATCCATTCCAAAATCTCCGCAGCCACGGAGCGTGAAAAAACGACTGCTGCTTAAATTCGGCGTTTGAATCATCACATAATCCCTTTTCAATGTTATGTTGTTTTCGTCTTTCCCTTCCTGCAAAAAATCCAGACCCCCCAGACGATAGAGCAGGACTCCTGACAGCGTCGGATAC
>CAZUFJ010000100.1:0-6772 GCA_964619805.1 uncultured Candidatus Peribacteria bacterium
GATGTTGTTAGGCATACGTCTGTAATACTATTCCCCCGGGACGCGGCGTCCCGGCTGCGGGGGTGTGGAACGGTATCCCGGCTGCGCCACGGCGTTCGCGAACGCGCGTAGCTTGCGGGGTGGAGCGGCGTCCCGGCTGCAGGAAAGGGGCACGTTTCGAAGAAACCAATAAGCCAATCAACGGATTTTGCGGTATTATAAACCCCCATGAAGCCAGAGGATTTTGTTCACCTCCATTGCCATTCCACCTACTCGCTCCTTGAGGCGCTGCCGAGCCCGCATGAGATCGTTTCGCGTGCGGTGGAACTCCATCAAACAGCAGTGGGGCTCGCGGACAAAGGCTTCACCTACGGGCTCATTGAGTTTTATCAAGAGGCGGAAAAGCAGGGGATCAAACCGATTCTGGGACTCGAGGTTTACGAAGCGTCGCGCACGCGGCATGACAAGGAGAGCGGCACAGACACGAAGCGGTATCCGCTGACGCTGCTCGCAGAAACGCAGGAAGGGTATGAAAACTTGCTGCAACTCGCGACCATCGCCGCACTCGAGGGCATGTACTACAAACCGCGCGTGGATGCGGAGCTCCTTAAAAAATTCGGGCGTGGACTCATTGCGCTCACGGGGCCGATTGGAGGAAAGATTCCACAGGCGGCACTCGCAGAAGACGCCGCGCGCATCCGCACAATAACAGAGGAATACCGATCATACTTCGGGCATGACAACGTGTACTTCGAGCTGATGGATCTGCCGGGCGTTTCGGGGCAGGCGGAAGTGAATCAGCAGTTGATTCAGCATGCAGAAAAGCTCGGTGTTCCGCTCGTCGCAACCTGCAGCAGCCACTACTGCCGCCCCGAGGATGCGGAGGCCCACGACGTGCTCCTCTGCATCCAAAAGAACGCGAACGTCGCGGATCCCGGCCGGTTTTCAATGCGCGATACCGATTTTTCGATGCGCCCGTTCGCAGAGATGGAGCGGGCATTCGGCCACGTGCCGGAGGCGCTCGAACACACGCGCGCGATCGCCGATCGCTGTGACGTCCAACTTCAATTTGGCAAGCATCAACTGCTCAAGTTCCCGATTCCGACGAAGGAATCTGAGGCGAGTTACCTCCGTCGCTTGTGCGAGGAACGGTTCCCCGAGCGATACCCCGAGCCCGAGACTGTCCACCGCGAACGCTTGGACTATGAACTCTCGGTCATCGAGCAGACGGGGTTCGCCGGATATTTTCTGATCGTCGCGGACTTCGTGAACGAAGCGAAGCGGCGTGGCATCACGGTCGGCCCGGGGCGCGGATCCGCCGCTGGCTCCATCGTCAGCTACTGCCTCGGCATCACGACGATTGACCCCATTGTCCATGGTCTCTTCTTCGAACGGTTCCTCAACCCCGAGCGCATCTCGATGCCGGACTTCGATATTGATTTCGCGGATACCCGCCGCGACGAGATCCTGGAGTATGTGCGCGAGAAATACGGCCGCGACAACGTCGTGCAGATCTGCACGTTCGGAACGCTTGCGGCAAGAGCCGCGGTGAAGGACGTCGGCCGCGCGTATGGCGTGCCATTCTTGGAAATGAACGCGCTCGCAAAATTGATTCCCGACCGTCCGGGGACGAAATTGAAAGACGCGCTCGCTATCGACGAACTGAAGATCCACTACGAGCAGAATGAGACGTATCGCCGCATTATCGATGCAGCTCTGAAGCTCGAGGGTAAGGCGCGCCATGTCTCGATTCACGCGTGCGGCGTCATCATCACCGAAACCCCGGCCGTGCGTTCGACTGCGCTCCAGCGCGCGCCGAAGAACGAGGAAATCATTATTACGCAGTACGCGGCGAAGCCGCTCGAGGCGCTCGGGCTCCTCAAGATCGATGTTCTCGGCCTCACGAACCTCACCGTTATCCAAACGACGCTCGAAATCATCGAGCGCCTCTATGGCACGAAGCTCTCGCTCCCCGAGATCCCGCTCGACGATGCAGAAACATTCCGTCTGCTCCAGCGTGGCGATACAACGGGCGTGTTTCAATTGGAATCCGCTGGCATGCGGCGCTCCTTGAAGCAATTGAAACCGACGGTATTCGACGATATCACGGCGATGGTGTCGCTGTTTCGCCCCGGCCCCATGGAGTGGATCCCGAGCTTCATGAAACGCAAGCACGGGCAGGAGAAAGTCGAGTACCAGCATGAAGATTTGAAAGCGATTTTGGAGCCGACGTACGGCATCGGCGTCTACCAGGAGCAGGTCATCAAAATCGCACAGGTATTCGCGGGGTTCTCGCTCGGCGAAGCCGATTTACTTCGGCGCGCGATTGGCAAAAAAATCTCGAAGGAACTCAAAGCACAGCGCCAGAAATTTTTGGAGGGTGCGAAGAAGAAGGGATACAAGGAGGATCTGGCCGAGCGGATTTTCGACGATGTCATCACGCCGTTCGCCGGGTACGGGTTTAATAAATCTCACGCGACGGGCTACGCGCGTCTCGCCTACGAAACTGCGTATTTGAAAGCGCACTATCCGACCGAGTTCATGGCGGCGCTGCTTTCGAGTGATGCCCAGCGCACCGACCGCATCATGATTGAGATCGAGGAGTGCCGCGCAATGGGCCTCGCCGTCTTGCCGCCCGACGTCAACGAATCGCTCCGCCACTTCACGGCAATCCCCCGGTCCGAACCTCAGGGCGAAAGGGGTCTGCCCACCGTCATGCAAGGCGCAAAGGGGGGGTCTATCCGTTTCGGTCTCTCCGCAATCAAGGGCATCGGCGACAGCTCCGTCCAGCACATCATCGATGTCCGCATGACCGGAGGCCCTTTCACCTCGCTCGAAGATTTCGCGCGCAGAATCCCGATGAAGACGCTCAATAAAAAATTCCTCGAAGCGCTCATAAAATCCGGAGCACTCGACTCACTCGGGGAGCGGCGCATGCTCCTCGAGCACTATGAGAAGATCATTGATTTTCGCAAGGTCGCAGGCGAAAAAGACGGCGCGCAGTCTGACTTGTTCGGCGGGAGTTCGGGCAGCATCGCTGAAACCGCACTTGAATTCCCGGAGACTCCGGTTGCCACGCCGCAGGAGAAACTCACGTGGGAACGCGAGACGCTCGGCATGTATGTTTCCAGTCACCCGCTCGCGGGACTGAAGAAATACATCGGAAAAAAAGCGCAGCTCATTGGACAGCTCACGAGCAAAGATGTCGGGCGCACCGTCACGTTCGCGGGCATTGAAGAGGGCTTGAAGCGCATGACGACGAAGAAAGGGGAGAGTATGGCGATCCTGGAGCTCCAGGATCCCACGGGGAAAATTGAAGTGATGCTCTTCCCGCGCGTATTTGCAGACGCGCAGCGGCATCTCGGTCAGCCCGACACCGTGCTCGTCATCAAGGGCACGCTCGACATGCGCGCCGGTGCGTATCAGCTGAAGGCCGATGCACTCAAACGCGCGGCACTCGGGGCGATGATCGCGCGGGCGAAGGAGGAGGGATTTTTCGACGAGGAAGAAGCGAAGCGCGGCCTTGCGTCCGCGACGCGCGACGACGCGGACGTGGTGGAAATGGTGGACGAGGAAGGCAACGTGATCGCGGGCGAGACACTCAAGATTGCGACTGCGGAAGTCGCAGATGAATACTATGGGCCGATCGGTTCCTGGATTCTCGGCGGCATGAAGACGGAGGAGGTGCTTGCGGCGTTGAAACTCGAGCCAGGTTCTGCCGCTCAACAATCGAGCTCTCCTGTGGTCTCCGCATCGGAGGAAGGGGGCGCCGGCATTTCGATCCATACGATTCCGCTGCCTGAGCAGGCACCGAAGAAATTGCTTTTGGATCTTAAGAAAGTTCTCGAAACGTTCCCCGGTCGCGAGCGCGTCCAGCTCAAGATCGGACAGCAGGTGATCCCGCTCCCGATGACGGTCAGCATGTCCACGGTGCTCGAGAAGAAGGTGGAGGAGGTGATCGCGCGATTCGCGGTGACGCATTCATAATTACTGCTGCTTCGCAGCAGACCGCGCCCGCATGGGCGCGGAATACGATGTTCACCGTAACACGCTGTTTTTGACTCCGTAGTGAAAAAGAGGATAATGTCGGATCCAGTGTCCCCGCTCCTCCTTTCCCTCGTCGTCGTCGCAATTGTGATCATCCTCGCGGAATTGCTCCTCTGGGCGCTCTTCATGAGGAAGACCGCCGGGATCGTCTTCCCACGCGCCTCGGATTTTTCGTCCATGCGCATTTCTGCGATTGAAACACTGAGAGTCGGCATCATCATCCACGCAATGATCTTGTTTGCGATCACCGCATTCTCCTTCCTGTATCTATGGTGAATGAATCCGCCACCGATATCGCCTTCCCTGGCAAGAACCTCGACGAGCGATTCTGCTTCTCCTTCCGCCAGCATTGGGTGCGCCTTGCGGGCCCCTTCGCACGCCTCCTTCTGTGGAACGGTTTCCTCATCGTTGCAGGCTATGTGACGTTCAATGGCGTCAGCATCCCCGACCCTCAAACGCGCCACTTGATTCTCGCGTTTTTCGCCGCGTTCTTCCTCTTCTCGCAGTGGGAGTTCCTCATGGCGCTCTATCGACATTTCCTCTACGTCATCATCGTCACCGATAAAAAAGTGCACCGTATCAAGCGCACGCTCTTCCTGCTCGATGAGCACCAGATCGTGGATCTCCGGATGCTTCAGGATATCCAGAAATCGCAGCGCGGCCCCATGCAGAACCTTCTGGGATTTGGCAGCCTGACACTCGAGGCGCAGGAGACGATCCTGAAAGTGCATTTTACGCCGCGCATCACGCGCATCTACCAGGAGCTCATGCGCCTCCGGGATCAAGCATTGATGCGGTGATGTACGATGTTCCTATGAAGATTCTTCCTGAGGGCGACCTGGGCCTCCGCGCAGCCCTGGGCATCATTCACGCCGGCGGCGTTGTCGCCCATGCAACCGAGACTTGTTACGGGTTTGCCTGCGACCTTGGAAATCCGAAAGCCGTCGAGAAACTCTTCCGCATCAAGCAGCGCCCATTCGATCAACCGGTGAGTGCATTATTTGCTTCCGTTGATGAAGCGAAGAAGTTCGCTGTGTGGAACGCACGCGCGGAGGAACTCGCACAAAAATTCTTGCCCGGCCCACTCACGCTCATTCTTCCGCTTCACCCTGATGCTCCAAGTAAGCTCATTCCTAGCCCTAGCCCTAGCCCTAACCCTAGCCCCACCGTCGGCGTCCGCATTTCCTCTCACCTGCTTGCAACGTCACTTGTAAAAAAATACAAAAGTCCGCTGAGTACGACCTCTGCAAACATCCACGGAAAACCAAATCCATACTCGGCGGAGGATATTCGCTCGCAGTTTCGGGGTGCAGAATTTCAACCAGATTTAATTATCGATTCTGGGACGTTGCCCCAGGTTCCACCCTCAACCATTATCAATTGCATGTCAGAGAAAGGCGACACCATGAGGAAAGGGACCGTGTAAAACACATTGGAGTGACTGTTTCTACCTGGTGCGATGATTTTTTGGCTTAGACTAGTGGTTTATAGAATTCACCCCTCGAGTACCATTGCATTCCCTGTGATTTCGGGTACAAGCCGCGCACACTTTATTCCCCATTATTTTTATGTCAGTTGGACACGGTCATAAAATCGCACATGAAGAAATTGCACCTCCGGGCGGATGGAACGCGACTGAGGCAGAGGCTGCTGCTGCGCGCCGAGAAATGGACAAGGGCCTGATGCCAGAAAGTCACATCTTTAAACTGAACCCTGCCACAGAACAGCTTCAAAAGCGCACAGGTGAAATGCCGGAGCCGGAAGAAAAACTTCAATAAGTTTTTATAACTACTACTCCCGTAGCAGGGGTTCGCGAACCCCTGCTACGGGTTTGTTTGTGTTTTGTTTCAGATCGCGCGGGTAGCCGAACCCGCGCTACGGTTTAGGAATTTTTAAATAACCGCAGCCGGGGTTCGGTTACCCCGGCGGTTGGTTACAAAACAAAACAGGTTGGGCACGGCTTTATTTAAATATCTTTCCCAACTCCTTCTTAAATTCCTCTACATCTTTAAATTCGCGGTGCACGGATGCGAAGCGGATGTAGGCGACCTTGTCGATCTTTGCGAGTGCGTTCATCACGTCCTTGCCGATCGTTGTGGAATCCACTTCCTTCTTGTTACCGCCCCATTTCTCTTCCAGCTGCGTGAGCATCTTGTCGATTTTTTCCTGCTGCACCGGGCGCTTCGTACATGCGAGCCAAATGCCACGCTCCAATTTTGTTCGACTATAGGGTTCGCGTGTGCCATCGCGTTTCACGACGATCAATGACGAAAGTTCCTGTCGTTCGTACGTCGTAAACCTGTGATCACACTTGATGCACTCACGGCGTCGGCGCACAGCGCGTCCGTCCTCGGCCAAACGCGAGTCAATGACACCGGTATCCGGTGATTTACATCGGGGACACTGCATTTAAGGAGGTGAGAAACGGCAGAAAAGGCAGAAGGGGCAGAAAGGTTACTACGCAGCCATGAGCTTGGTAGGAGATATGTTAACCGGGCGCAATGATCTTGTATATCCTTCTGATCGGCCCCAGTGACGTATCCTAACGCCAGAGCGAGTTCCATATGACAATCTACTTCTACGGCGGATCCGCGTGCTCGTGCATAGAACAAGACTCGATGATCACGAGTCTGCATTGCGGAACCCTCGGCGATATTGGCCATGACTGAACTCGATGCTCGTCGTAATTGACTCACCAGTGCAAATTGTTCTTCTTTTGGAAATTTTTTCGTCGATGCATACACTT
>CAZUFJ010000101.1:0-3996 GCA_964619805.1 uncultured Candidatus Peribacteria bacterium
CCGAACGTTCCGTCCGGAACGGGCGGGGCCGACGCGACGGACGATCTCGATGATACGACGGCGGAAGAAGACGAAGAAAATTCCGTAGCCGAGCTCACCTCAGATGACGCTTCGGATGATGTCACTTCCGCAGAAGCCTCCACGAGGGCGATTTCGGAAACATCCATGATCATGCCGCCCGCTTCCACGGTCGAACGCACATCGCCGCGGACGGACACTTCTTTGTCGACGTAGTTATCGAGTGCCAGCGTGTCGGATTCGAGGAGCAGGAAATCCCCGCCTGTGAGAATCAGTCGGTGCGTCCCCTCCATATAGATGCTGATACCGGCGCGCGAAACGGTGCCGCGGTACATGACGTCCTCCATCACTTCCGGAGCACTGCTCGTGGAAGATGATGAGGCAGTGTTGTCTACGGGCGCGGTGCTTCCGAAGCATGCTGTGAGAGCGAGTGTGCAGAGGGTGATGCCGACGATGTTCCAAGAGCGCTTCATGAAGGAGAGGGAAATTACTGGAGCATCGGATCGATGACGCTCTGGAACATCGCGAGCGGCACCGCTCCGGAAATGAAGCGTGCCTCATCCGTGTTGTTCTTAAGAATGATGGAGCCTGGCGTACCGGAAACTCCCGCGGCTGATCCGCCCGCCATCTGGTCACTCACCTTCTGCTCGTATCTCTTGCCGTCAAGGCACGTTTGGAACGCGCTCGCATTGAGCTTCAATTGCGCGGCGATCGCCGTGTAATCGTAGTTCGATTTCTCGAACACTTCATCCGTAAATGCCCAGAACGCATCGTTCCCTCCAAGTGCTGCAACGCATTCCGATGCGAGTGCAGCGGGGATTGCTTTCGGGTGAATGCTCGAGAGCGGGAAGTGGCGATAGACCCAGTTCACGTCGTCGCCATACTGGCTCATGACTTGCTTCATGGTCGGGTGGTGGCGCGCGCAGAACGGACACTCGTAATCCGAATATTCGATGACCGTGACCTTCGCGTTCGGATTGCCGCGGACGTGATCGTCCTTCGTGATCGGCGGAACGTTCTTTGCGATCGGCGCCAGTGCTGCGGGAGCAGGAGCCGCAGAGGAGGGAGCCTGTGGAACATTCACGATATCCGCGGGCAGCGCGCTCCCGTTTCCGGGAAACAGATTCATCTGCGAGATGCCGAAGCCTCCGATGAAGCAGAGGAGACCGACGGAAATAACGAACCATGGATTATTGGATGTGGAACCGGAGTCGTATGCCATGAAAAAAAGCAGGAAGAAGGCGGGACGTAGTCTCGCAGAGTGCTGTGGCGGATGCAAGGAGAACTCCTCACAAAGGAACTATGAGCTTTGGGCTATGAGCTCTGAGTTTTCCATAATGATGCTTATCGCATCGTGAGACTGTCTGGTGCGGCTGCATGCGTTGCCTGTTCCTGCTCCTGCGCTGCGACCTCGAGGTCGATGTATTTCTTTGCAAGGCTCTTCGGCAGCTCTTTGTAGCGGGAGAGAATGATCTCCTTCTGCTCGCGGCCATCCGCATACGTCACCGTGTGCGTCCACGCGATCTCGTTTTTCTTCAGATTTTTTCCGTTCTCGAGCAGTCCCTCCGGAACATTGGCCGTAAAGTACGGGCCCGCGAGCGATGCAGTGCGTCCGTCCGGCGTTCCATAAATATTCACGCTCGCTTCGTATCCATCCGAGTACGCCTGGATCAAAAGCCAGTTGCCCGTGTCGTTCATGAAGGTCAGATCCTGCTGGCCGGGGTAGATCGTCGCATCGAGGCCGACGCCGTGCTTCTCGTAGTAGGAAACATAGAGGCTGTGCTGTTTGCGCTTCACGACGGGGAGCCCGGCATGCAGGATCGCACGATACATCGTCGTCGAAACCTGGCAGATGCCGCCGCCCGGAACCGGCACCAACTGGTCGCCGTTAAAGATCGCGAGCGCCATGTACCAGCCGGCGTCGATTGTCACGGGCCCGAGCGTGCTATTGAAGGAGAACGTCTCCCCCGGCGCGACGAGCACGTTGTTTACGTGATCCTTCAGCCCCTTGCGCACGTTCGCGATTCTTCCCGGCATAGAGCCTGCGAAGTTGGATCGACCCTCCGCGAGGAGCGTCAGAGTTCCCAAATCTTCTCCTGTGCGATTGACGATCCGCCCCGGCGCGCGGGAAATCGAAAGTGTCTTCAGGGGTTCTGATTTCGTGAGGGAAGAAACAGCGATGGTGGCAGCCTCCTCAGGGTCGAACGCGAATCCAGGCTTCGCAACTCCGGTTGTTTGCGCCCGCAGTGTTCCGCGAGCATCCACATTTTTTTCTTCAAGCACGACCGCAGTCGGCGCGATCACACCATCGATGCCATTCTGTTGCAGATATGCGACAACGACCTGGCGGTCCACTTGAAAATCCGCCATGCCGTATTGGAATTTCGCCACGAGCCATGTGGGGTAGCGGTTGAGCGTCACCTGCCACGGGACAAACGTTGTTCCGTCGTCCGAGGTGAGTGGGATCGTTGCACTCAGGCGAAGCATCTCTTGGCGGTGCTCGAGTGCCTTCACAAGTTCCGTGATCGCAGGTGTCGCAAACGATTCCTTGCGCAGTCGTCTCGAGAGCCTCTCCGCTTGCCGGAGCAGGGGAGTCGCAGCTTCCGAAGATTTCGCGTATGCGGAAGTCGCAGCCGTCGTCTGTCCGCTCGGAAGTACCGTGACGATGCTCGACCCCATGAGGAGAATGATGAGCAGTGACACTTGCAGGTTTTTGTTTTTTTGTATCATTTCGATGTTATTATAACATAAATTATGAATAAATGCAATAGTCCTCCCTCTCCTGCTCACTGATCTTGGCTAAAAAGGGCTAAAACCCAGTAAGGCCGATGGTCGATTTCATTAAAGAATCTTCTTTCCGCTGCGTTCCCACTCGATGAATTTCCCCGCCTCTCGTTCGATAGTATCCGCGCGGCGAAGGCCTCTTCGCTGTGCTTTTGTGAGGAACGGGGTGTGTTTCATTCGATCAATCGCCTGCGGAACGTAGAAGACGTCCTCCTCAGACGTCATCCAGCCGCGCCGGCCCCGCCCGTTTAGAACGGAACGTTCGGGAGGGTCGAAGCGAGCAAGGTCAATCGGCCCCGCGAAGGAGAGAAGAGTCTTTTTGCCGTCGTGTAAAAAATATTCATGGAAATACGAGAGCGCGAGCTCGCGGACCGTCCGATAGATCGGTTCGCGATACCGGAGCACGGCATGATTTGTTTTGCTGATCGCGCCATAACATCCGCGAACCTTGAAAAGCGCGACGACGTGATCATCATCATTTGCTGCTGCCGTGAGGTCGAGTATCCATGGTTTGTGTCCGTGCACTCGCAGCGCGAGCGCCGCGAGCATCGCGCCCTCCATGCAGTGCGCTGTGCGCTTCCTGAGAACCATCCTCGGCGACATGCAGGTTTCTCCTTTTAATTCAAAATTCATCGGGAGTGCGTCGAGAAAATCTTGGATCTTCGCAGGTGTGCGAAGTTTTTTTAAGGAAGAAAGTTCCTCGCGGGTGAGATCAAACATAGACGGAATCGCGGTAACAATCCTCGCAATAAATCGTTTCGGGTCTCTCCGGTGCATATGTCGTCTGGACTTCTTTCTTGCAGTTGTCGCATTGGCGATTCCAGAGTTTGAATGGATTTCTAAGTGCCATCCTTTTCTTATGACGTTCTTCGGGATGCAGATGGGGGATCGGCAGATTCATGCGGCGATAGAAATCGAGTTCTTGTTTGATAATGCGAAATGGTTTTCCAGTTTTCTCGCATCGGATAGCGGTTTGAAGGATCTCCTCACCGACTTCGGAGAGCAGATCGGGCAGGTCCTTTGCCTCGAGAACTTTTTTAACATCAGGGGGAGCCTCACCTTCGTCACGCCACGTAAATCCTCGGCGCAAAGCCTCTTCTTTTGTTAAAGGATAATAATCCTGCGCAGCCGACTGATTGTAAGAAAAGGGGAGTGTCTTCAGCGGGAAAAATGCACCCCATTCATACCCCGCGG
>CAZUFJ010000102.1:0-4683 GCA_964619805.1 uncultured Candidatus Peribacteria bacterium
GGACAGAAACGTTTCTGTCCTACAAATATTTTCATTTCTTTCATTTCTGCTTCTTATCTCGGCACCACCAACCCACTCTCTTTCTTACATGTCACACATGTCAGTTCCCAGAGCGGGAAAAAAGCGCGGCGCTCGAATTGCGCTTTATTGATCGGTTCATAATACGTGAGCGGCCGATAGAATTCGTACGAAGCGAAGATGAGGAACGCAAATGCCAGGAGCCCGATCGTCTTTCGTCGCTCCGTCAGGTGCAGGTTGCCGATGCGATCGATCTCCAAACATAGAAGCCCGAGCACAATGAACGAGAAGAAGAGCGGAATGAAGTAGTGGTACAGGTACATCACGCGATCAATGCGTGAAATCGCGATCATGTAGCAGGCGTAGAGACCGACGAACGTCGCAAGCAGCCCGGGATTCTTGAATCGAATGGCGGCAGGTCCGAGGAGCCAGGATGCCGCGAGTCCGAGGCTCACGAGAATGCCGAGCAGCCCCGACCACCACACCACGGGATTCGATTGCAGATAGAGATAGCTATACGAATCGCTGTTCGGCGTCATCCATCGGTAACTGATCGCACGCGCGCCGAGCGGCCAGAAGTAGAACGGACTGCCGTTCTCATCGGGTTTGCAGAGGTCGAGGCGCGGCGTGCCACGGTTGTAGTGGGGGACAAACGCGAGCGAATCGCGGAGCATCACCGGGAAATTGAGAAGCGATCTGGTTTCACCGGCATTCAGAATTTCCTTGTACTCGGCGGACGCACGGTAGTACCCCGGTTGATCAGCATCAGGGAGTGACGGATTGATGGTTCGTCCGAGTGCGAAGTGTGCCTGCCAAACCGCAACGTACGTGAGTGCGAACGCACACAAAAACGGCACGGCGAAAGACAGGAGCGAATGTTTTTTCTGCCACAAGCGAAACAGAATGACGGGCACGAGCAACATCGCGATGAGGCCGAGCAATTTTGTCGTGAAGATGCACGCGAGCGCGACGCCGAACCACAGGGCATGCGTGCGGATTTTTCCTCTGTTTTCATCGTGCCACAGCATCACGAAGCAGAGGATCGAGGCGGCCAGAAAAAAGAGCATCGTGCTCTCGAGCATTGCGCCGCGCAGGTGCACGATCAACGCGTTATCGAACACATAGAGGAACGAGAGCAGCGCGGATGCAAGTGGCCGCTTCGTTAAACCTAAAAAAATCAAATAAAGGAGTGGCGCCGTCAGCCACGCGAGCAGCGCCGGAAAGAACCGGTAGCCCGCAAACGAAAACTCCGGCGGAAAATCCGTTGCATAGTCCGTCCCGATGAATTGGTTGTCCACTGCGTTGCGATTGAGGATCTTTTCGCCCGCGGCGATCAATAATTTTCCGAGCGGCGGGTGCTGCTCCATGAAATACACGCCATTCAAATATTTCTCCGCGCTCGCGATGTGATAGTTTTCATCCCAGTAGACGGCGTTTGGCTCCCAGTACTTCCAAAAATACGTCAAAAACGATAGTGCCGTGACGAGAAGCAGGAAGAGGATGCGGGGGTCGCGCAGACGTGCGAGCATACGAAGAGTATAGGGCTAGGGTTAGGGTTAGGGCTAGGAATTGGAAAAAGGAAGGATCAATTGCCAGAGAAACAGCAGGCATGCAGCAAGTCCGATGCCGAGGATCGTCAGAAAGAAGATGCGGAGCGGCCTCGGGAGGCTCTGTAAGCCGAAGATGAGGTAGAAGCTCGCGGGGATCAGGAGCGGGGCGGAGAACCGGAAATCGCCAGTGTTGCCCATGGGAAACGCAATGCGCGTGATCATGTGTCCCACAATCAAAAACCCGAATGTCAGGTGGAGTGGCAGGTACTCTCGAAAATTTTTCCGAAGCGATGAATAGATTCCAAAAAACATCGAGATCAGGAGGAGCATCGCGGAGGTGAGGATCTCGATCGCAATCGCACGCGCCTCCGGGAACGCAAACTCGCCAAAAAATGCCGAACGCAGGAAATACTCTGGAAAGTACTGTCGCCTCTCGCTGTCATTCCATGGGTCATTGAATGGATGCGCCAGAACTTGCGCTGGATTGAACGTCAGGAGCACGGCCGGCGTATTCGGTACGCGGAGTGCATCATTGAGCGAATATATGTTCCCGACGAGGGCGACGCGCGTCACACCCTTGTCCATCAAGCGTGGGATCATGAACCATCCCGTGAGCACAAGGCCGATGGTTCCGCAGAGGAAGATGCGGAATGCCTTCTCGTTCCACGATGTTTTTCGCTCCAGCAAGAGAAGAACTCCCGCAGCGCCGATGAGGAGCAGGGCGCTCGCCTTTGTGAGGAGCGCGAGGCTCAAGATGATCGCAAGGATGACCCAATTCCGGCGCGAGCCGTGCTGCCACACACGGACCATGAGCGCGATTGCGAGGAACGAAAGGGTCGAAAGAAGCACATCATTACTGATGCGTGACGAAAACATTACAAAGCCGGGGATGAGCGCGAGTATGAGCGCGAAGACCGAGGCCCACGGTTTCGCTTTTCCTCGGAAGAGCAGTCGGCCGATCCATGCAGCGATCGCAAAGGCGATACTTGCGAAGAGGAAGCTCTGCATCTGCAGCGCGCGGTCGACGCTCTCCGTGCTCCATTCAAGCGCGCGGCCAAGGGTGACAATCGGCGCCGCAATCACATACGCGAGCGGGGGTTGATAAAATTCCCATCCTCCATCGGGCGGCGGCAATGCCCTGTGATCTGCGACATACGTGATGTACTCCCGGTGGCCGTCCGTATCGTAACTCCGCACGACTGCCGGAGTCGCGAGCATGTAGAAAAATCGCAGCAAGACGCCGAGAATAAGTACTCCCCAGCATGCCGTGTTCCATGAGAACCGGGAATGAAGAATCCGCTCGGGGAGGAGGTCGCGTGCGCGAAGTTTCAGGAGCATTTCTCGGAGTATAGCGAGAAACGAGAAACACTTATTTTTAATGACGATAACAAGGAAACACGATATGATCACGACCGTGGCATCCCTCGCACCTCGTCCTCCGCGCAGCCGCCAGCAGTGGCTCTTAAGTCTTTTCCTCATCTGCGGCCTCGTTGCGCTCTCGCTCTACTACATTACGAACCCCAAGCGCCAGGAGGATCAACAGTACGCGAATGCGACGGAGGTGCCGATCAGCCAGATCACGCGCGGCTACAACGACCGCACGTTCGAAAAGATTCTCGTCCGCGATAATAAGATTTACGCAACGGTGAAGGACGGATCCGTGCTTCAGTCCTACAAGGAGAACGCCGACACGGTCTCTGATCTCAGCTGGAACGATCCCAAGAACCCGACAATTATTGAAGTCGAGGATCGCGAGGCGGCGAACATGTTCTTGGCGATCCTTCCCGATCTCTTCTTCTTCGCGCTCGTGCTCGGCGGCCTCATGTGGCTGTTCCGCGGCATCGCGCGCAGCCAATCCACCGCACTCTCGTTTGGAAAATCACGCGCGCGGATCGCGGATGCGAAGCAGGTGAAGACGCGCTTTGCGGACGTCGCGGGCGCGGATGAAGCCAAGGAGGATCTGCTCGAGGTCGTTGATTTCCTGAAAAATCCTCGTAAGTACACCGTTATCGGTGCCAAGATTCCGCGCGGCGTCCTGCTTATCGGTGCTCCGGGAACGGGAAAAACACTTCTTGCGCGCGCGGTTGCGGGCGAAGCGGGCGTGCCATTCTTCTCGATTGCCGGTTCCGAATTTGTGGAAATGTTCGTTGGCGTCGGCGCATCCCGCGTTCGCGATCTTTTTACCAAAGCGAAGCGTAACTCCCCTTGCATCATCTTCATCGATGAAATCGATGCGGTCGGCCGCCAGCGTGGCGGCGCGGGGTTCGGCGGTGGTCACGATGAGCGCGAACAGACCCTGAACCAGATTCTCACCGAGATGGATGGATTCGAGCAGGGGACGAACGTCATCGTGATGGCGGCGACGAACCGCCCGGACGTGCTCGATATCGCGCTCCTGCGACCCGGTCGCTTCGATCGGCGCGTTTTCATTGATAAGCCGGATCTCTTGGCGCGCCAGCAGATCCTCGAGGTGCACAGCCGCAACAAGAAAGTTGCGAAGAACGTGCGTCTCAAGGACATCGCGAAGCAAACCGTTGGTCTCACGGGTGCCGACCTGGAAAACATCATGAACGAAGCCGCGATCTTTGCGGCGAAGCGCCGGCATCCCGCGGTCACGCAGCGCGATGTCGTAGATGCGGTCGAGAAAGTGACGATCGGTGCGGAGAAGAAATCGCGCAAGCTCACGGTGCACGAAAAGGAGATCACGGCCTACCATGAGCTCGGTCACGCGATTGTCGGTCACCTATGCACGCACTCCGATCCGCTCCACAAGATCTCGATCGTCTCGCGCGGATCCGCACTCGGCGTCACATGGTTCCTGCCACAGGAGGATCAGTACACGACCAGCAGGAAGAAGTTTCTCGACGAAGTGTGCAGTCTGCTCGGTGGGCGTGCGGCGGAGGAGCTCGTCTTCGGCGATGTGACCACGGGGGCAAGCTCTGATCTCGAGCGCGCCACGGAGATCGTGAGGTTGATGGCGATGCGCTATGGAATGGGGGATGATGGTCTTGGCCTCGTCGCCTACGGTGAGCGACAGGGAACGATCTTCCTTGGAGTGGATCCGATGCTCGCCCGCAATTACTCTGAGGAGACGGCAAAGGCGATCGATGACTAC
>CAZUFJ010000103.1:0-2905 GCA_964619805.1 uncultured Candidatus Peribacteria bacterium
TATGTGAAGGGGAAGTTGGTGAGCTTGATGGTTTGAACTTAGCAAAGAATCCAGAGATCGTTTTCAACGCGACGTGCAAGCCCCTTCTCTTGGAGGCGATTCAGACACCCTGCGACTGATCCGATGTTGTAGCCGGTTTCAATTTCCAATTCTGTCTCGCGCATCAGAGATGCCGGTTTTGCGAGGAGCGTCAAGTAAACTGCCCAGTCGCCACGAAGCTCAAGATATGCATTCTTCATTCCCTGTTCCAACAATTTATCATCAAATTCCAAAGGCTTGTTGCTGGCGCCGAATGTTCTCGCGAGCAATTCTCTCAAATCCTTCACGCTTGTGGGCGTTTTAAAGTTGGGAGTTGGTGCTGATAGTCCCCAACGACTCAGTTGGGTCGGGGAAGGGATTTCCACTTCCGCCTTGGGCACCTGATTTTGCATTTTGGGTTTTGGCTCAAGCGCTTTTCTCCTTTTTGTCTCAGCAGTGGATGCGATGTGCATTACAGTAAATACTCCATTACGAAGTATGCCTAATTCTGCATATAACTTATCGTAGACCTCCTTTGCTGCCTGGACATCAAAGGGCACTTGGTTACATATTTCTTCTAATTTGCGCACCCTGCCTTCAAGTCCTCCGATTTCGATGGGGGGGGAATTCGCCATAGCGTAGCAGGCTATAGAAGAAGTTTTTTCTGTCAAGAATATCTTTTTTCATCATTCGATTTTTTCTCAGTCACTTCTGCGTAAGTTCGCTTAATTGCCGGATTGCATTCATTGTTTGACGAATTTTGCCTTTGAGATTTTTTCGCACTTCAATAAGTTCAGAAAGGGCTTCATGTCCGCCAAAATCTTTGAGCATCGCCACCATGCAACTGTTCACTTTTCGGATCTCAGGATTCAGATCTGGGTCATGCCCGCACACGTGATCGTGGAATTCGATTTCTTTTCGCGTGTCTGCGCAATGTTGCATTGCCGGATCAAAGTCCGTGATCGCATCGATGCGTTTTTTCATACGGCAGCGCATTTCATCCGAAATTACTGCAAGCTCTATTTCAAGCTCTAGTAATTGCATACGAAGCGTTCCTTTCTCATCCATTTCCGGTAAATCACTTTCCTCTTGATCAGGAAGAAATTGTTTAATGCGGTTGGCACTCTGCCACGATGGGTTTGGCGTCATCGGATAACATTATGGTACAGGATAAATCGTCTGTCCATGGCTTTCGGATGCGCTATTCTGACGTTATACGAAAAACGTTTGGTGCACCCCTTTGACCGTTACTCGGCCTTCACCGACCTCGCCGCTCTCAATGCAGCGAGTGTCAAGCCCCTGCGCAAATCTCTGCGCGTGAACACGCTCAAAACCTCGGTCGAGACGTTCAAGCAGGCGGCGCAGAAGAGAAGATGGGTCCTGAGTCCGGTTCCGTGGTGCGCGGAAGGTTTTTTCATTGCTCGCCCTTCGACAAGCTCAGGGCAAGTGCCCGAGGCACTTGGGAAAGATCTCCTGCATTTGCTCGGCCACGTCTACATGCAGGAAGCCGCGAGCATGCTACCCGCGGCGCTGCTTGATCCAGAGCCCGGTGAAGTCATCCTCGATATGAGTGCAGCACCGGGGAGCAAGACGACGCAGATGGGTTCAAGCATGCAGAGCAGAGGAGTCATCGTCTGCAATGACGTGCAGGAGAAGAGACTCTGGACACTCAAGACCGCGCTGCACCGCTGCGGCGTCACGAACAACATCGTGACGAAGAAAGTCGGTCAATGGTTCGCGAAGAACATGACCGGTCGCTTCGATAGGGTGCTCTGCGACGCGCCGTGCACCGCGCAGGGGACCTCGCGCAAGGATTCCGATGCGCTCACGTACTGCTCTGCGGACAACATCGGAAAGATGGCGCGGCTGCAACGCGAGCTCCTCGAAGCGGCTGTCCACGCCTGCAAAATCGGCGGCCGGATCGTCTACAGCACGTGCACGCTGACACCGGAGGAAAACGAGGAGGTAGTGCGGAGTATTCTGAACAAATTTGGTGATCAATTGGAAGTCGTCGATCCGCGGAAAGAGTGGTTAGTGGATAGTGGTGAGTGGCTAGAGAATTCTATCAAGGATTCGATGGTTGTTCAGTCAGCAGTGTCAAATGACTACCCACTAACTACTACCCACTATCCACTTATTCGACTGTGGCCCCAAACTGTTGATACTGAAGGTTTCTTTTGTGCGGTTCTCAAGAAGACCGCCCCCACCCGCCAACCGGAAAAACTTCCGTTCGTGCGGTTTCAGGAAGAACTGCTCCCGACTGCGCGGCAGAACGACGTCGCAAAACTCTGCGAGGAGATGTACGGCACGAGTTTCCTGCATGAAGGAGACAGACTCTTCCTCCGTGCCGACCAGATCATCCTCACGAATGAAGAAGCGGCGGATTTCAAACTGACGGTGCAGAACTATGCGCTCGGCATTCCGTTCGCACGGAAGTTGGAAGGAGGACCCTCCTTCGCGCCGGGCGCTTCGGCGGGCAGGCGCATTCGTCTGCAGCATGAGATCATCACGCTGCGCGGACACGAGGCGACCAGGAACGTTCTGGAAATTTCGGAGGCTGACGTCGATACGCTGCTCGACGGCAAAGATTCGACGTGCCCGGAGTCCTTCAAAGGAGATCCGATCTTGAAGTGCGGTGATCTGATCATCGGGACGAGTCTGGCGCAGAACGGCACGCTCAAAAATCGGCTCCCGCGGTGGGTGGTCCAGCGAGCGTAGCGAGCTGGACCCTGAGCGCAGTCGAATGGGTGGCCAAAAGCTAAGATTCCAAAGAGTCCAAAGATTCCAAGGACTAGTTGGCGAGGGACGAGTGAAGCTGGAGAAAGTCATGATTCTCCCTTTCCATCTGGTCCTTGGACTCCTTGGAATCCTTGGACTCCACTCCGTG
>CAZUFJ010000104.1:0-3337 GCA_964619805.1 uncultured Candidatus Peribacteria bacterium
CATAGGTGTAGATCTTAAATAATAGCTCGCACAATGTCAGCGCCGATATTGAGCACAGGAATATCATCGGCCCATCCGACGAGGGTATTGCGAACGCTCCGAGCGGTTCGTGTGATTCCCCCCAGAGATCCTTTGGGATCAGGCATAAAGTTTTTTGTTATGAATCCCAAGTGGTCATTTGCTTCTATGCTCATAGGTTTATCATAGCATGAAGGATTATTGAGGGTAGTGATTGAGCACTTTTTTACGAACGGTGAGATTGGGAAAGGCTTTTAGCAGTGCCCTCAACGCTCTAAGCTATTCCCATGCTTGAAAAGGTGTACACCGCCGCAACGGTTGAAGACCGCATCTATACAATGTGGGAGGAGAGCGGGGCTTGTAAGCCCGAGTTCGCCAAGGCGGACGCCGAACCGTTCGTGATTTCGATGCCCCCGCCGAATGCGACGGGGCAGCTGCACCTGGGCCATGCGGTGATGTTGGCGCTCGAGGATATCTTTATCCGCTTCGCGCGGATGTGCGGCAAAAAGGCACTCTGGGTGCCGGGTACGGATCACGCCTCCATCGCGACGGAAGCGCTCGTGATCCGCATGATTCAAAAGGACGAGAAGATCGCAGATCCGCGTGCGAAGCTTGGTCGAGAAAAACTCGTTGCACGGATCGCAGATTTCGTCGCAAAAAGCCGGGGCACCATCCGCTGCCAGGTGCGAAAAATGGGAAGCAGCTGCGATTGGGAGCGTGAGCGTTACACGATGGATCCCGCATTGCAGCGGACGACCTACGAGATTTTTAACGATATGTATAAGAGGGGTGTGATCTACCGCGGTCACCGCATGGTGAACTGGGATCCGAAGCTGCAGACGACGCTCTCCGATGACGAAGTCGTCTATGAGGAACGCACGGAACCGTTCTACACATTTCAGTACGGGCCGTTCCAGATCGCAACGTCGCGTCCTGAAACGAAATTCGGCGACAAGGTTGTTGTGATGCACCCGGATGACGAGCGCTACAAACAATACAAGCACGGCGATACGTTCGAGGCCGAGTGGATCAATGGGCCCGTGCGTGCGACCGTCATCAAAGATACGGCCGTCGATCCTGCATTCGGCACGGGTGTGATGACGATCACACCGGCACACGATCACGTGGACTTCGCAATCGCGGAGCGTCACAGATTAGAAAAAGTGCAGGTGATCGATTTCACCGCACGCTTGCTACCCGTTGCGGGGGAATTTGCAGGCATGAAGATCGAGGATGCGCGTCCGAAGATCGTGGAACAATTGAAAGCGAAGGGACTGCTTGTGAACATTGACGAGAACTACGTTCACAATGTTGCGGTCAGCAGCCGTGGCGGTGGCCTCGTGGAGCCACAAATCAAAGAGCAGTGGTTCGTGGATGTGAATAAAAAAGCCGTGCCGTGGAAGGGGAAGAACCAGAGTCTCAAGGAGGTGATGCAGGATGTGATTCGAAGCGGGCTCATCAAAATTATTCCTGACCGTTTCGAGAAAGTGTACTTCCACTGGATCGATAACCTGCGTGACTGGTGCATCAGTCGTCAGATTTGGTGGGGGCATCGGATCCCCGCGTGGTATCGAGGCGACGAAACGTATGTGGGCGTCACTCCTCCGAAGGGGAAGGGATGGGTGCAGGATTCCGACACGCTCGACACATGGTACGGAGTTTCGCAATGGACGTGGAGTTCGCTTGTGGATCCGGCTGCCGCTGCAAATCCTGCGCTCTCACTCCGTGACATCCTGGAACAAAGCCCCGATTTCAAAGCATTCCATCCAACAGCAGTGCTCGAGACGGGCTATGACATCCTCTTCTTCTGGGTGGCGCGCATGATCCTGATGACGACATATTCCCTGAGCGTCCTTGAGTGGGGCAAAGATGAAAGTGAACGGATTCCATTCCGCACGATTTACCTCCACGGCCTTATCCGCACACGCAATGGAAAGAAAATGAGCAAGAGCCACCCCGAAACGATGATCGATCCGCTCGATATCATCCCGAAATACGGTGCCGATGCGCTTCGTCTTTCGATGATCGTAGGCCAGAGCCCGGGTGCGGATAGTAGGCTCTATGAAGAGAAAATCGCTGGGTACCGCAATTTCGTGAACAAGCTGTGGAACGCGAGCCGTTTTGTTTTACTAGAATGTGAAAAGAAAAGTATTGATCCGAAATCAGTTGTGTTTCACACACAGTCTCCCTCAAGCCTTGCTGATTTTGCATTGTATACTGCTTTGCAAACTTTAATCGAAGAGGTTACAGACGATCTGGAGCATTACCGATTGAGCGAAGTAGGTACAAAGTTATACACATTTGTATGGGACTTTTTCTGTGATTGGTATCTTGAATTAGGCAAGGGGAAGGCAAATATTGAAGTTCTTGTTGATTCATTGCGGAAAATTTTAATGCTCCTGCATCCTTATATTCCATTTGTTACCGAGGAGCTGTGGTCACACGTAGGTGACACGGATTTGCTTATAACTACCCAGTGGCCGAAAGCCCACGTGCCTCCTCCACACTACAAACAAGCATATAAAGATTTTAAATCATTGATTGCCGTAATAACTGCAATCCGCAAGCTCAGGACGGATCAAGCGGTCGAACCGCAGAAACAAGTGGCCGTGACTGTCGTGGCTCCTGCCTATGTCGGTCTCCTTGAAGTAGAGCGAGCAAACATCGAGCGCATGGGAAAACTTTCTTCGTTAACGATTAGTGAACATCGCGGCTCGGTGGAGAACACGGCAAGCGACCTACAGGCTGGCATAGAGGTCTATTTGCATCTCGAAGGGCTTGTCGATGTCGCAAAGGAACGCGCAAGTCTCGAGAAAGGGAGAGAAGCGGTGACGCGCCTTATCACATCCATCGAAGCGAAGCTCGGCAATGCAATGTTTACCGAACGCGCGCCCGCGGCGGTGATCGAAGGAGAGCGCGCGAAGCTCGCGAGCGCACAGGAAAAACTGAAAAAGATTGTGGAACGATTGAAGCAGCTTTAGCTGCGGCCGGCAGCCATTCCATTCGAAGTTCTTGACAGTGCACGGTCGTGCACCCTATGATGGTGCACGCTCGTTCCCCTTCCTCCTCATGGCGCTCACCACCCACCAGCAGGCAGTCCTGAAGCACATCCGCGAATTTCAACAGAAGCGCGGCTACAGTCCTTCGCTCGCGGACCTCGCGCTCGCATTCGGGGTGCGATCGAAAAACGCGGTCGCGAAGGTTGTCAACGTGCTCACGCGCGAGAAGCAGATCGAGAAGGATCCGAAGGGGCGCATCAAAATTCTCGAGCGGCGCGTCGTGCACGAAGCCGCCCCCCTCACGCTCCCGCTCTTCGGGC
>CAZUFJ010000105.1:0-2923 GCA_964619805.1 uncultured Candidatus Peribacteria bacterium
AAGCTCGCCAGAAGCGAGCGCAGGCTGGCCTTTAACTGATGTCCTGCTGCTTCGGTTGGCAGGCCATCCTTAGGTGCCGCGGCGAAGTTGAGCGAAGCGAAACGAAGACGGGCATAATTGTTCTTACGCGGGATTAGTACAGTGGTAGTACGCGAGCTTCCCAAGCATGAGACGCGAGTTCGATTCTCGTATCCCGCTCCAACCTGCGCAGCAGGTTGCCGGCCGAAGCTCGCCAGAAGCGAGCGCAGGCTGGCCTTTAACTGATGTCCTGCTGCTTCGGTTGGCTACGCCAAAGAGAGCCTCTGGAAGCCCTTTTCGAGAAGCTCTGAGAACTCGCACAGGGAAGCCATTTGTGCTATAATACTTGGATGCGTTCGAACCTACTTTTCCGGCTTAGCGCGCTTGCGGCACTGCTGTTTCCGCGGATTGCATTTGCGCAGCTGAACACCGGGAAGATCCGACTCATGGAAGCGATCGGCAAATGCGGAGAGCTCACTGGCAAACCTGGACTCGATACCTTTTTCACGTACTTCAATCTGCTCTGGCCATGGATGATCGGCACGTCGGCCGGTATCGCGGTGCTCATGGCGATCGCCGGTGGCATACAGATCATCATGTCCGGCGGTGATCCGGGCAAACGTGGCGAAGGAGTGCAACGGTTGATGAATGCACTCCTCGGGCTACTTATGCTTGTCTTCGCAGGACTCCTTTTGAACACCTTGAACCCATCCTTCTTTATCAAGGGACCCGTCTCCAGTGGCGGCTGCTAATGCGCATACTCTCCCGTCTCTCATTGGCAATTCTCATTCTCGGACTCGTGCCCGAAGCACTTGCCGCGATTCCTCCGCCCGTCACGTGCAATGGACTTGCAGGATGCGGACTCCCTCCGGCGAACGTGCTCTTCACAAGCACGCTTCCCGTGCTCATTCGCATCCTCGCGAACATCGCCGCGGGAGCATCCGTCATCTGCATCGTGATTGCCGGGTGGCAGTTGCTCATCAGTTGGGGCGATGAATCGAAAATCACGCACGGACGTTGGGGCATCATCTATGCGCTCCTCGGTCTCGGCCTCACGATCGTTTCGCAGACCATCGTCGCGTTCGTCATTTCGGAAAATTATGGTCAGGGATCTTCAGAATTCCTGTTCGGCGGCGCATTACCCGCGGCGGTGCGCATCATGGTCACGCTCTTCAACGTTGCGCTGGTGCTCGTCATCATGTTCGCCGGATTCCAGATGGCGATCGAGGGCGGCAAGGCCGAGAGTTACATGAAGGGCCTCAATATTATCAAGTGGGCAATCGGGGGCGCAGTCGTTGTGAACCTGGCGCACGCACTTGTGAACGCGTTCCTGCTCATTGGACTTTGATCATGCATTTCCTCCACGCGATCGTAGGCTTCCTCATCCCCTCCGCGCACGCCCAGATCGTATCGAATATCGGCAATGCGAATCCTGGCGTCGCCGGCATGTGGCAGTCCGTGTGTAACACCGTGCCTTTCTGCGGCGTCGGCAGAGGCGCACCGAAGCTCATCTATCTTAAAGTCACGAACGTCCTGCTCCTGCTGATCGGTGGCATCGCGGTCGCGGTGTTGATCTACGCTGGCATCAAGCTCACCATCTCGCGCGGCAACGACGAGGGTCTCACGGACGCGAAGAAGATCGCCACGTACGCAGCCGCGGGCCTCATCCTTGCCGTCATCGCCGATGCGGTCGTGCTCTACGTCATCACACTTACGAACGCAGCGGCGGTGTAAGTGAGACGATGGTGCGCTTGGCGGGACTTGAACCCACAACCTTCGCCTTCGGAGGGCGACACTCTATCCAATTGAGCTACAAGCGCAGATTTAGATGCCGAAAAAGTTTACCGCATTCTGCGTGGTTATTCGATCCACTTCTGCGAGTTTGAGTCCTTTGACCTTCGCGATGCATTGCAAAACTTCAGCCACGTACGCTGGTTCGTTGCGCTTGCCGCGATGCGGCATGGGCGCCAGATACGGCGCATCTGTTTCTATCATCAGTTGGCTCAAGGGACACTCTCGAATCGTTCGACGGATCTCCTCCGATTTCGGATACGTCGCGATGCCGGTAAAGGAGAGGATGTACCCTCGTTCCACGAATCGTGCGACATCATTCCATTGTTCCGTGCAGCAGTGCAGGACCAGCTTCTCCGGTTGATGCTCTTCGACGAGCTTCCACACATCCTCTACGGCTTCGCGGCAGTGCACCACAACCGGAAGTTCAAGCTCCTTCGCAAGTGCCAGTTGCACCGAAAAAACTTTTCGCTGCGTATCGCGCTCGGAAAAATCGTAATGGTAATCGAGCCCGATCTCGCCGATCGCGACGACTTTTTTCGAAGAGGCAACGAGTTTTCTCAATTGGGCTTCGCTCTCTGTCATCCAATCCTTTGCATTGTGGGGATGGACGCCGACGGTCGCAAAAATTTCCTCATGAGTTTCGGCAATGCGTACGCATTCCTCCGCCTCGGGCAATGAATCTGCAATCGTGATCACTTGCGTCACTCCGGCATCCCGTGCCCGCTCTATTACTGCTTCACGATCGGCACCGAATTGCTTGTCCGTTAAATGACAGTGGGAATCGATCATACGAAAGGAGGATACCGAAGAGATATTCCACACCCTTCAAAAAACTACTATAGTTTGATTGGTTCTTTCACCTACTCCTACTCCTAATCCTAATCCTACCTGGGTCGGTAGCTCAGCTGGTAGAGCAGTGGCCTTTTAAGCCATTGGTCGCGGGTTCGATTCCCGCCCGACCCACCAACCTCCGCAGGGGGTTGTCCACCGTAGCCTCGCCGCAGCGAGCGGAGGTGGACTCTTCAGTCAGGACCTCCTGGCTACGGTTGGCAGGCCAATTCAAAAACAATAGGAACCTCTGCAAAAAGATAACCCCACACCCGTCGGTCTC
>CAZUFJ010000106.1:0-4374 GCA_964619805.1 uncultured Candidatus Peribacteria bacterium
CGATGTGTGGAGTGGCAGGATGGAGTACATCCTCCGAAACGCGCTCCTCGCCCTCATTGAAACCGAAGGGAACTCCATGCTCGGAATCCTTCGCCTCTTTTCCGATGACGCATTCCGCGAAAAAGTCGTGTCGCACGTGCAGGATCACCTGGTGAAGAGTTTCTGGGAGGATGAGTACCGATCGTGGTCCGAAAAATACCGCACCGAGGCGATCGCGGCGATCCAGAATAAGATCGGACAATTGCTTTCGGTTCCGATGATCCGCAATATCGTCGGCCAGGTGCATCAATCGCTCGATCTCCGTCATGCGATGGATACCGGCAAGATCATTCTCGTGAACTTGAGCAAAGGAAAGTTAGGGGAAGATAACTCGGCGTTCCTCGGTTCCATGCTCGTGACCAAGTTCCAGTTGGATGCGATGGGCCGCGCCGATATTCCAGAGAACGAGCGCAAGGATTTCTACCTCTACGTTGATGAATTCCAGAATTTCGCCACCGAATCGTTCGCACAGATCCTCTCCGAGGCGCGCAAGTACCGCCTGAATCTCACGATGGCGAACCAGTATGTGAATCAGCTCCTCATCAACGATACATCCACGGTGCTCAAGGACGCGGTCTTCGGCAACGTCGGCTCGCTCGTTTCATTTCAGGTGGGTTCCGACGATGCGGAGCCCCTCAGCCTCCAGTTTGAGGAAATGGTGCAACAGAAGGACATTCTGAGCCTTCCGAAGTACCACGCGTATATGCGCCTCATGATCAAGGGTATCCCCTCGAAACCATTTTCGGTGCACACGTTGCCGCCGCCGGAGTTCGAGCAGGATTCCGGAAGAGTGGAGAAAATCCGCAAGCTCTCACGCGAGCGCTATGCGGAACGCAAGTCCGTGGTGGAAGAAAAGATCGGCAAGTGGATGCAGAGCGCCAAAGCCGCGCGCACCGATGCAAAGACCTCCGAGAAAGCGAAGGAGAAGGAGGAAGAAGAGAAGAAAAAGGCGAAGGCCAAGGGCATGAGCCTCACGGAATACCGCGCGTGGCGCGATCGCGAGCTTTGGACCAATGAATACAATGCACTTCGTAAGCGCATGATGCTCGGCGAGGCACTCAGCGCCTCAGAGCAATCAGCAATGCAGGAACTAGAAAAGAAGCTGCAGGCGAGCGGGGGAGTACCACCACCGAGCAAGACGATGCTCGACGCTGCGACGAAGAAAAAAGGAGCGTAAGGCTCATGCGATATCTCCGTCGAAGGGGGCAAACACAGGTTCTTCGTTCGGATGTCGACAACGTTCTTTGTTTATTTCTTCCGGTGTTGCGATTTCAGAGAGTGGAACGCCGCTTTCTTGGGATAATGTTTCGAGTGTTTCCATTTCCTGCGTGAATTCTTTCAGGCTCTGAGCTCTTTTTATCCACTCCCATTGTTTATGCATGAAGATACGTGAGAGTTGTTTCATTTCTTCATCGGGAATAAAGGAACGCAAGGGAACCTGGTGATAGAAAGCCTCTGATTGAATGTTTCGTAGTGCATTTCCGAAGGATTTTCCTTCTGTGGCAGTGGGCGCGGCTTTCTTCGCATCTTTCCATGTTCTCTCTATGTACGATTTGCCATTATCGGACAACGAGTACGCTGCGAGTACGCTAAAGGCAGCGATTGCAGATAGCGCAGTCGTATTCCGGATTGCCTTGCTCGCCAGTAACCGATACATATGTTGACTACGAGGTTCTTGTTCCATGCGAGCAACAATATTTTTTGCGGTGTGAATGTCAATAAATTTGTGGAATCCAAAGCAAAAAGGCCCCGGACAGGAGCCTTCTTGTGTGTGGATGTGCGTGTGCGACAGAAAGGAGAGTGACCACTCAAGTGGCTTCGTATCACGATCGAGTCCTATACCCAGAAGTGTACAAAAAAATTTGTAGGTGTGGCTGAGAGGAACTAGCGTCATACAGTGGGAGTGACCACGCTGCTTTCTGCGTTGGGGGAAGGAGCAATGAACCTTTTTCCGTCAGGGTTCATACCATCGTAGTCCGGATTTTCATCCCCGCAAGGAATCGCGCTCGTGGCCGCGGAAAAGATGTGGTAAGAATACAAAAGTTATACAAAACTTGACGTAATTATTTGTTCAACCAGAAGCCAAAAATTTGGCTTTCTGCTGCCATGTCAGGAAAAGTACACACGAAGAGGGAACCGAGGGGGCTAAAGCCCCTATGTATCCGTTCGTTAACCGCGGGCTTAAGCCCGCGGTTAACGTATCCAAGTCATGGGCTTTAGCCCAAAAAAGTCATTTCTATCAGAGTAGCCTCTTCTTAGGCATGTGAAGACTGCTGTGTTCACACTACCGAGTCCCTAGTTAATCCCCGGTACCGGGAATTTCCTGCAGAACATTTTCACTTCTTCGTGCAGATCCTTGAGTGCCGTTTCATCATCGCGTTTCTCGATCGCACGGAGGATGAAGCCGCCGAGGGTTTCCATGTCCGCCTCTTTCATGCCGCGCGTCGTGATGGCCGGTGTGCCGAGGCGTACACCCGATGGATCCATTGGCTTACGCGTGTCATTTGGAATCATGTTCTTATTGAGCGTGATGCCGACGCGGTCGAGCACCGTTTCCACTTCGCCCCCGCCGACGCCAAACGATGTGACGCAGTCGATGAGCATCAGGTGATTATCCGTGCCGTTCGTCACGAGCTTCACCTTCCGATCCATGAAGAACTTCGCCAGATGCTTGCTGTTCTTGATGACTTGCGCAGCGTACGTCTTGAACTCGGGCTTGAGTGCCTCGCCGAATGCAACTGCTTTCGCTGCAATCATCTGCATGATGGGCCCGCCCTGGAAGCCGGGGAAGACCGACTTATCCATCTTCTTCCCGAGGTCCGGTTCTCGGCAGAGGATCATGCCCCCGCGTGGACCACGAAGCGTTTTGTGCGTGGTCGTCGTGATCACGTCAAAGCCGTCGTGGAACGGGTTTCGGAGCGCTTTGCCCGCGATGAGGCCCGCGATGTGCGCCATATCCGCGACCGTCACCGCGCCCACTTCATCGGCGATGGATTTCATCTTTGCGTAGTTGAGCTCGCGCGGGTACGCCGAGAAGCCGGCCAGGATGATCTTCGGTTTTTCTTTCTTCGCCACTTCGCGCATCTCGTCGTAATCGATCTCCCCGGTCTCGACGTCTTTCATCTTGTAGCGGACGAACTTGAAGATCTTCGTGAGATACGTAACGGGGTGCCCGTGCGTCAGGTGCCCGCCGTGACTCAAGTCCATGCCCATCACGGTGTCACCGGGTTCCAGGAGCGCGAAGTACATGGCGACGTTGGCCGGCGCTCCCGCGTGTGGCTGCACATTCGCATGACCGGCGTCGAAGAGCTGCTTGGCGCGCTCGATCGCCAGATTTTCGACGACATCGGTGAATTCCTGACCGCCGTAGTAGCGCTTTCCTGGGTATCCTTCTGAATATTTATTGTTGAAGACCGAACCCATCACTTCCAGGACCGCGGGCGAGACGTAGTTCTCCGATGCGATCAGTTCTACGCCCTCCTGCTGTCTTTTCATCTCCCCGGTCAGCGCTCCGTACACGGGCGGATCTTCCTTCTGGAGTGCGTCGTAGATCGGCATGGGCGCAGGATAGCGTGTGGGAAAGTGGAAAGAAAGTTTTGAGGTTTGAGGTATGAGTGTTCCTGCTTTGATCGCTTCAGAAGTGGCATTCTCATAACTTAGAACTCATACCTCATACCTTCGTCGGCGCGATCACTCTGTCGACCCGCTCATCGTGAGCTTCCATCGGAATGTCCTGCACGATCTGGCAGTCAAAACACACGCCGATGAAGCGCGTCCTCGAATTCCTCTTCCGCTGCTCACTGATCCAAAGGTCGTATCCACCATTTCCACGGCCCAGACGTTTCCCATCTCGCGTGAACGCGCGTCCCGGAACGAGGACGACGTCGATCGTTGCTTCATCGATCGGAGCATCGTCGACAGGTTCCGGAATGTTCGTCACGGGATTTCGTGCCATCTCTTCGAGTGAAGAAATCGAATGCATCGTCATGCCGTGGCTACCTGCTTTTGGCATGCAGATCACGTTCTTTTGCTCCAGTAGTTCTGTCAGCAGCAGAGTGAGATCGGGCTCATCCGCGTAGGCATGATAGGCGGCGATGACGGATGCATCGATCAGGATCTTCTTGAGTTCTCGAATGATGACCTGACTTTCGACTCGTCGATCATTCTGAGTGAGGCGAGCAAGCCGTTCTTTCATAGCTTCCCGAAGTTCAATTTTCGAACTTGAAGACATAAGATGTAAGACGGAAGACATAAGTAAATAGACCTCACTTCCATCTTATATCTTCCATCTTCCATCTTCCATCTCGTCCTACATTTGTCCGAACACCTCAGCAG
>CAZUFJ010000107.1:0-5396 GCA_964619805.1 uncultured Candidatus Peribacteria bacterium
CGAGACGGTGTGGCGCCAGGCGGATAAATACAATGTGCCGCGCATCGCATTCGTGAACAAGATGGATAAGATTGGCGGTGATTTCGCCATGTCGCTCGATAGCATTTTCGACCGCCTCAGCAAGAACGCGGTTGCTGTGCAGCTCCCGATCGGCGCCGAGAGCGAATTTTCCGGCATCGTCGATATTGTCGGCCAGAAGGCGTACACGTTCACCGGCAAGAATGGCGAGGTGCGTGAGGAGATTCCGATCCCCGAGGACATGAAGAACCAGGTGACGGAATATCGTTCGCAATTAATGGAGAAGGTTGCGGAAAACAGCTCCGATGATTTGATGGATGCGTTCTTGCGGAACGGGGCGCTCACGGACGAGCAGCTGAAATTGGGTATTCGTCTCGCAACGACGAAGAACAAGATCTACCCCGTGCTCTGCGGGTCATCACTCCAGAACATGGGCGTCCAGTTGGTGCTCGATGCCGTCGTCGCCTACCTGCCCTCACCGCTCGATATTCCTCCTTTGAAGGCCAAGAATCCCGATACGGGAGCCGAAGAGATCCGCAGCCCCAACAACGATGAACCGATGTCGGCGCTCGCGTTTAAGATCGCTGCAGATCCCTTCGTCGGCAAACTGACCTTCATCCGCGTGTACTCCGGCATCCTCACATCGGGGAGCTATGTGCTGAATACGCGCACGGGCAACAAGGAACGTATTGGACGCATCGTTCGACTCCACGCGAACTCGCGCTCCGAGATCGAGCAGATCGAGGCGGGCGATATCGGTGCGGCAATCGGTTTGAAAGAGACGCGCACGGGGGACACGATTTGTGACGAGGCGAAGCCGGTGTTGCTGGAGTCCATCACGTTCGCAGAGCCGGTGATCTCGATTGCGGTCGAGCCGAAGACGAAGCAAGACCAGGAAAAAATGGGCATCGCGCTCCAACGCTTGGTGGAGGAAGATCCGACGCTCCGCGTTCGCAGCGATGAAGAAACGGGACAGACGATCCTCTCCGGCATGGGCGAGCTCCACCTCGACATCATCATTGATCGCATGAAGCGTGAATTCAAAGTCGAGAGCAACGTGGGTACGCCGCAGGTGGCGTATCGCGAGACGATTCAGAAGGAGATCGAGCATGAGGAGAAGTACATCAAGCAGACGGGTGGTCGCGGCCAGTACGGCCACGTCATCTTCACGTTGACGCCGCAGGAGCCGGGCAAGGGATACGAATTCGAAAACAGCGTCGTCTCCGGCCGCATTCCGCGCGAATTCATCAGCCCGTGTGATAAGGGTTTTCAGGAGGGCATGAGCCGCGGGATCCTCGCGGGGTACCCCGTGGTGGACGTGAAGGTGGAGCTCACGGACGGCAGTTACCACGATGTGGACTCATCCGAAATGGCGTTCAAACTTGCGGCATCCATCGGATTTCAAGCAGCTGCACGCAAGGCGGAGCCTGTTATTCTGGAACCAATCATGAAGGTCGAGGTGGTGACACCGGAACAATTCTTTGGCGATATCATGGGTGACCTAAACTCCCGTCGCGGTCTGATCCTCGAAACGGGCGATCGTGGGACTGCCAAGGTGATCACCGCAAACGTGCCGCTCTCTGAAATGTTCGGATACGCAACGGATATGCGCTCCCTCACCCAAGGTCGTGCGAGCTACAGCATGGAGCCGAGCCACTACGCCAAAGTGCCGAAGAACAAAGCGGATGAGGTGATCGCGGCACGCGCTGGAGGGAAGTAGGGCTGGGATTAGGGCTAGGGCTAGGGTTAGGGTTAGGGTTAGGACGGACAATTTCTAAAACATCTTGACACTGTATTAACACGTTGATACAGTTGGGGTATGAAACGTCGCTTCACCGAAGATAGTTGGCGCAAAGAGCCGTGGTTCAAAGCCTTGGCGAATGCTGTTGCGAAGCTCTCGAGCGAAGAAGATGCTGCGAATTTCCTGCGCGATATCGCAACGCTTTCGGAGCTGAAGGCCTTGAGCGAGCGTTTTGAAGTAGCCAAGCAATTGGCACAGGGCAAAACCTACCGCGATATTGCAACGGCAACGGGTGCAAGCACCACGACCGTCACACGTGTGGCGAACTTTTTGGAGAATGGTGAGGGAGGGTACCGAAAAGCACTCAAAGCACATCGGCATCATAGGATGAGCTCTGGCGCATCCACCTCCGCGCAGGGCGCTACGGCGGACAGGCGTGAGGAGAGGCCGGCATCTGTGCTTCAAAAATATCTGGATAAGCGTTGAGCCCTAGTTGAAGCCAGAAATCGCCCGCTCCTCGCCGAGGGGCTTGTTGCTTTGTGCAGCAAAGGTAATAGCCAAATATTTGGCCAATGAGATCTTTCACATCTTCGGAGGCTCTATGCAAATTCTTCGTCCTAATTTCGAGAAGCGTGGTGGACTTGTGACAGTTGTGGCTGTCGATGCTTTCACAAAAAACGTACTCATGGTTGCATATACGGACGAGGCAGGTTTCCTGGAAACTCTTCGAACAGGTGACGCTGTATATTACTCAACAAGTCGTAATGCACGATGGAAAAAGGGTGAAACAAGCGGTTGTATACAGCGCATAGGGGATGTCCTCATCGATTGTGATGGAGATGCCCTCATATACATTGTTAATTCGAATAAGAGCCCTGCTTGCCATACAGGGGCGACGAGTTGCTTCTTTGATTCTTGCATTGTTGGAAGACGGAAGTACGAAGAGGAGCTTTTCTTCCCAAATTTTGTTCCTCCAGCCAAGGATCTTCCCGTGAGGAATTTTATCTCGGTAGACGTTCATCCGAGGTTAGCAGGCATCCGAAATGTGAGTTGGTCTCGCACCTCCAATCCGTAATGATTGGAATAGGGGGGCAGGAATTTCCTGCCCCATTTTTTGCTTTGGGGCATACTCCTTGCATGCATCAGAAATTCATCCGCCGTTGCCTTGAGCTGGCTACCACAGGCCGCGGAAAGACTGGCATTAACCCACTCGTTGGGGCAGTTCTCGTGCGAGAGGGGAAAGTGGTTGCAGAGGGATGTTATGAAGGATTTGGAAAACCACATGCAGAGCGTCAGTTACTTGAAAAGTTTGTACAAAAAATTAGCTCAAAAGATATTTTGTATGTGAATCTGGAACCTTGTTCTCACCAAGGAATGACGCCACCTTGTACAAATTATTTGATCAATAAAGGAATTAAGAAGGTTGTGTACGGAATGCAGGATCCGGATTCTCGTGTTGCCGGTAAGGGGATTGCCGCGCTGCGGAAGGGCGATGTGGAAGTAATTGGGCCAGTGCTGCGAACAGAGTGTGAGTGGCTCAACAAAGGATTTATCTCACTTCGAACAAAAGGTCGCCCGTGGATCACTTTGAAGCGCGCTCAAACACTCAGTGGGAAAACTTCAGCCAAAGGAAGCCGACTTCGCATAACTTCCGCTGAGCAAGATGCGTGGGCACATGAAAATCTGCGAAATGAGAGCGATGCAATCCTCGTTGGAGTTGAAACAGTAATTCGAGATGAGCCCTTATTGACAACAAGAAATCCGAACAAAAAAAGTGAACAGAATTACAGAATTATTTTGGATCCTACATTACGAATTCCACAGAGTGCAAATGTTGTAAGTGACTCTTACAAGGAAAAAACGATCATAGTCACCGAGATTTCTAAATTAAAAACGAAGGAAGCGGAGGAATTACTTGGAAGGGGAGTGCAAGTGATAGGGGTTGAAACCAGGAAGGGAAAATTTGTGTGGGAAGATTTGTGGAAGGCACTTACAACGCCTAGTGAAAGCTTCCATGGGATCAGTTCTATCCTTGTCGAAGGAGGAGCGAGAACGTGGGAGGAATTTAAAAAGGCTGGAGTGGTGGATGAAGAAATAATGTTAGTGGGGAATGAATAACGCCCGGGACCCTCCTTCGCTAACGCTTCGGCCGGGCAAGCGCTTGCGAAGACGGGTCCCGGCTGCGGGGACATAAATATTTACTGCTGCGAATTCAGCGGATACATGATTCTGTTGCCGACCCTATAGAGGAAGCTGAAGAATTGGTAGCGGAGTCGGATTCCCGTCGGCATGCGACCCGTCTCCTTATAATGTTTTGCAATCTCGGCGAATTTCTTTCCTTTGCGTCGCATGCGCTCCAGGCTCTCTGGTCGCTTATCGACGACCAATCCGAATACTCCTTTGCCTTTCATGCACTTCGGTTCGAAATGTTTCCCGAGCACGATGCCGCTGTAATATTTGATCGCCTCTGATACGTGCATGGTTGTCAGATAGATGAGAGCCTTCCATGCGATCATGGGAGCGCCGCCTGTGAAGATCAGGAAGAATGGTTTTCCCTGGAGCTGCCCTTTGGAATGCGTCTCCTCATCCAATGCGAACGCCCCCATGCGGTCCATGAAGTTTTTGAGGTGCGCGGGGACGCTAAAGTTCCAGATCGGCGTTGCGATCACGACGCCGCAAGAACGCTCGATGCTCTCTTGTACGCGGCAGAAATCGTCCTTCGTCTGGCAGACTTTCTTGTAGTTTTCCAATGTGAAGTGATCGATCGTTTGATCTTTGAGTCTCACTTTTTCGATTTCTACTCCTGGAACTTGTGCGACGCCCTCTGCAAATGCTTCGCCCATCGTGTCGGCGTTGCTCGGATCATTGGTGCCCGCGACGACCAGGAGGATCTTCATGTTGCAAGCATACCGAAGAAGCTTGAAACTCCGAAGGAAGGAAACAAAGGAGACAAAAGAGGAAGGAAAACCTCATCTCTTTTGTCTCCTTTGACTCTTTTTTCTCCTTTGAATCTTTTCCGTTTGCGCCACTCCGCGGATATGTTGTGAGTCTATTGACCATGAGGGCACACATCAATATCTTGTGCGATTGTTGCTCCAGAGCATCTATATATAGTGTTTTGTTCCGTTTTCCCCTTCTCCCATGAATCCGTCTGCGCTCTCTTCTTCCGCGTCCGCCGTTTCCCGTGAGGAATCACTTTCTGTGTCGAAGAAGAAGCGCGGCCCCGGGCTCTCGATCGGCCGCATGTTCACGACGCCGGGGAGCGACCCATTGGACGAAGTGCTCTACGAAAAGCGCACGAGCCGCATCAAGAATACGGATGGCTCGGTGGTGTTTGAAATGGAAGGAGCGGAGATCCCCGCGGCGTGGAGCCAGGTTGCGACCGATATCGTCGTTTCCAAGTATTTCCGCAAGGCCGGCGTCCCACAAGTGGATGCCAAGGGGAACATTCTCACCGATGAAAAAGGCGAGGTGATCCGAGGGCCGGAGCGCACCGTGAAGCAAGTGGTGCGCAGGCTCGCGGGATGTTGGAGGCACTGGGGCCAGCAGGAGGGATACTTCGAAACACCGCAGGATGCGCAGGCGTTTGAGGACGAGATCTCGTACATGCTGGTGCACCAGATGGCGGCGCCGAACA
>CAZUFJ010000108.1:0-4179 GCA_964619805.1 uncultured Candidatus Peribacteria bacterium
ATTCGACTCGTCCCGCGTATGCGGGACTCGCTCCTCATGGTAAACCACGATCTTTTTATTGGCATGTTATAAAAAGCGAGTCGAAGAGCCCAACAAAACATAAAAAAACAAATTTTACGCGAGCGGGCGGGAAACGACTTCGATACACTCCTTGCATGGGGCATCTCGTCATCTTGGACGGTCACCACCTGATGTACCGCGCGTTCTATGCGATCCCGAGGACACTCCGCACAAGTGCGGGTGAGCAGACGAATGCGGTCTTTGGCGTTGCCTCCATGCTCTTAACGCTTCTGCAGGTGGAGCAGCCCGATACGCTTCTCTTTTGTTTCGATGCGGGGGAAGAAACATTTCGCCACCAGGAGAATGCCACCTATAAGGATGGCAGAGCCGAGACTCCCGATGATTTCTACGTCCAGATTCCACGTATCCTTGAGCTTGTGGATACCTTCGGATTCCGGCATGTCTCGGATCCGCAGTTTGAGGCGGATGATTTCCTCTGCACCTACGCGCGCGCGGCGGAGTCAGCCGGTATGAACGTGACGATCGTCACGGGCGACCGCGATGCGTTCCAGCTCGCGACGCCTAACGTCCGCATCGCGATTCCGCATAAGGGATATCAGCAGGCGGAATATCTGGGGCCCAAGGAGATCCTCGCCAAGTATGGAGTTCGTCCCGATCAGATCGCCTCCTATAAAGGACTCACGGGCGATGCCTCCGATAACTTGCCTGGCGTTCGCGGCATCGGGCCAAAGGGTGCCGCACAGTTACTTCAGAAATACGACACGCTCACAGGAATCTACGAGCATCTGGAGGAACTGAAGCCTGCGGTGCGCGCCAAATTGGAGGCTGATCGCGAACAGGCGTTCTTTTGCGAGCGCATGGCGGTGCTTCGATGCGATATCCCACTCCCTGTACCGCTCCCGGATCTCAAGCTTGAAGCAGTGCCTACTCCTGCCGTCGAAAAACTATTCACACAGCTGGAGTTTTCCGTCCTCCGTCGTCGTTTGCAGACACTTGCGGCGACTCCCTATGGTTCGACTCGTTTTCAGGCGCCGACAGAGTCTGCAAATCCACTCAAAACGGTGTCCGTTCGGACGGCATCACCGCAAGCGACGCTCTTCTAGAAAATTCTTTGCGAGTGTTCTTCAAACATTGTCGGTTTTTTTGAGCACAAAACATACTCATGCGCTTTTCGCACAAATTTTTCCTGAATACATTTTGTGGTTTAGCACTTCGCACTGAGGAAAATTGTGGACTTATTTTTTGTTCATCTTGATGTGTTCTGAATACGAAAGGTAGTCACTCGGCACTTGCACGCGTGTCGAAACGGCCCGTAGACTTGTAGGCGATCTTTTTCTTCCTTCTTGATAAGGAAGAAATCACTCCTTTTCCTTTACGTTTATGCCCAAGGAACGCGTCATTGCCAGTCTCGATATCGGGAGCGCTAAGATTCGCACCGTTGTTGCGGTCGTGAACGGAGGACAGGAGGAATACAGGGTTCCGAACGTGATCGGCGTCGGCCTTTCGCCGTCGCTCGGTATGCGCAAGGGGCATGTGATCGACGTGGAGGAGCTCATCCACAACATCATCTCCTCCCTGGAAGACGCAGAGCGCATGGCGGGGGTGCCGGTGAACCACGTGTTCGTCGGCATGAGCGGATCGCACATCGAGGCATTCGACAGCCGCGGCGTCATCGCGATCTCGGGTGCCGAGATCACGGTGGATGACGTGGCGCGCGTGCTCGAGGCAGCCCAGGCCGTGAGTATCCCGGCGAATCGCCGCATCCTCCACATTGAACCGAAGGCCTACGCGGTGGATGAGCAGCGCGGCATCAAAAATCCCGTCGGCATGACGGGCATCCGACTCGAAGTCGAGGCCCACATCATCACGGGCCACATCCAGCATGTGAAGAATCTGGAGAAGTGCATTGATCAGGCCGGCGTGGATATCGATGCACTCGTCCCCGCGACGATCGCAGCGGCGGAGGCGACGCTCACGAAGCGTCAGAAGGAACTCGGCGTCGTGGTCATCGACATCGGTGCGGGCTGCACGAGCCTCGCGGTCTTTGAAGAGGGGACGATCCTGCATTCCGTCAGCCTGCCGCTCGGCGGCGAGAGTGTGACGAACGACATCGCGATCGGGCTTCGCACGTCCGTGGATACCGCGGAGAAGATCAAGATCGAATTCGGATCGGTGCTGCCGGCCGAGATGAGCGAGCGCGAGATGATCGACCTGGCCTCGGTCAGCAAAGTGGATACCCAAACCGTCAGCAAGAAATACATGGCCGAGATCATGCAGGCCAGGTACTACGAGATCTTCTCACTCGTGAAGGCGGAGCTCACGCGCATCGGCCGCAGCGGCATGTTGCCCGCGGGCGCACTCCTTACCGGAGGGGCTGTTAAGGCGCCCGGCGTGCTCGACCTTGCGCGCGACATCCTCGGGCTCCCCGTGCAGATGGGGTTCCCCGTGGACATCGGCGGTGTCGTCGAAAAGGTGGATGACCCCGCGTATGCGACGGCGCTCGGCACGCTCGTCTTCGGCATGCGCGAGGACGAGCATGGTTTCGGCTTCAAAGGAGGATCACTCCAGATGAAGCGCGCGGTCCAACATGTTGGGTCGTGGTTCAAGAGCTTACTCCCATAGTCATGACGTATTTCTTTCCTTGTTTGCTGGTTCGGCATTCAGAGCAAGCTAACAAGCGAACGAGCTAACTTGTTTCCTTCCCAACCTTCCCATGTCCGACACATTCCGTTCTCTCTTCTCCGGTTCGAAGCACAGCGGCAGCGGCGCCAAAGGTGATGATGGCACCCTTTCGTCCCGCGAGGTCCGGCCCGACATGGTGCCGGGTGCGGTGATCCGCGTTCTCGGTACAGGCGGCGGCGGCCAGAACGCGCTCGCCCGCATGATTGAGGGCAAGGTCCAGGGGGTCGAGTTCATCGCGGTGAACACGGACGTGCAAGCGTTGTACCACAGCCTCGCCCCAAAGAAGATCACGATCGGCCGCGGCACGACGCGCGGACTCGGCGCCGGGTCGAACCCCGACATCGGCAAGCGCGCGGCGGAGGAGAGCCTGGAGGAGATCAAGGCGTCGCTGGAGGGCACGGATCTGCTCTTCATAACGGCGGGACTCGGCGGCGGTACGGGCAGCGGATCGTGCCACGTGATTGCGGAGTGCGCGCGCTCCATGGGCGTCCTGACGATCGCGGTCGTCACGAAGCCGTTCAGCTTCGAGGGATTCAAACGCAAAAAGCAGGCCGATGAAGCGCTCGAAAGTCTGCGTGGCAAAGTGGACACGCTTATTACAATCCCGAATGACAAGATCCTCTCGCTCATTGATAAGACAACGCCGCTCACCGAGGCGTTCCAAGTGGTGGATGAAGTGCTGAAGCACGCGATCGAGGGAATATCGTCGCTCATTGTCGAGCACGGACTCGTGAACGTCGACTTCGCCGACGTGAAGACGATCATGCAAGATGCCGGTACGGCGCTCATGGGCATCGGCTACGGCACGGGCGACAGCCGCGCAGCAGAGGCCGCACGCGCCGCGATTGACAGTCCTTTGCTCGAGGTCAACATCAACGGCGCCAAGGGAATACTCTTCAACATCACGGGTGGTACGGACCTCAGCATGTTCGAGGTCGACGAGGCTGCACGTATCATCACAGAAGCAGCGGCACCGGAAGCGAACATCATCTTCGGCGCCGTGATCGATGACGCCTATACGGGTCAGGTCAAAATCACGGTCATCGCAACGGGCTTCGATGACGCCGAGAAATTCGCACCGCAAGTGATGGCAAACCCAGCACAGCGACACCTGAAGAACGCATTCTCGCGCCCTGCAGGCTCGATGGAGAAATCCGAGAGCAGGTCATCCCAGCCGCTCGATGCGAACGTGAAATCCACAGCCGTTCAGTTCAATGAAGAAGAGCTCGAAGTGCCGGCGTTTATGCGAAAGCCGCTCTCCAAATAACAATCGAAGAATCGGGAAAAACTAAGGAGACCGAGGAAACTCGGTCTTTTTAGTGCGTTCCGGTGCTGCCAAAACCCCCGCGCGTCTCCGCGCCATGCGAGTCCACTTCGCTCCACTCTGCCTGCTCAACCTTCACAAACATTCCCTGTGCAATCCTTTCACCCCGCTCCACGGTGACTGGCCCATCCGACACATTCTGCACCTGCACA
>CAZUFJ010000109.1:0-5142 GCA_964619805.1 uncultured Candidatus Peribacteria bacterium
AGTAATGTTTGTGAACATGTCTTCGATCATCCTCAAGGCGCTGTTTTCCTCTCAGACACGCGTCAAGTTGCTCTCCACCTTTCTGCTCCATCCGGAGGAGGAATATTTCATCCGTGAGCTCACGCGCTTGCTCGGCGAGCAGATCAACTCCATCCGCCGTGAGCTCGAGAACCTCCGCAAGATCGGCCTCGTGAAGGCGCGCCACAAGAATCGTAAAAAGTACTACAAGATCGATGGGGACTTCCCGCTGTTTGCGGACCTGCGCAATATCTTCGCGAAGGAGATCCAGGCCGAAAGCCCCGTCGTCGCGAGCTTAAAAAAACTTCCGAACGTCGAGCTCGTGTTGCTCGCCGGCATGTTCACGGGGACGGAGAGCAAAGTGGACCTGCTCATCGTCGGCACGGTGAAGAAGGAGATTCTGGAGGCGCTGCTCCTCCAGGACGCGAGTCTGAAGAACGTGAAATACTCCATCTTCTCCGATGCGGATTTCCTCTATCGCTTGAGCCTCAAGGATCGCTTCATTCTCGAAATTCTCAATGATCCCAGAAATCTTATTGTTCTGAATTCCATGCAGCGAAAAATTGATGAAGCGCGGGGAAAAAAATAACGACAAATAACTGCGGGCAAGGTTGCCCGCATTTTAAAGGTATGTTTGATGAATACAACCTTCCGTTTCAGCCTTTACAGCGCCTCTTCTTTACCGTAAAATTCCGCAACTGAAATGCCGTCGAAGATCCTCCACGAACAGGCTGAGCATCAAATGAAGAAACGCCCAGAGCTCGCGAGCGGTGCGACCGTGCGCGTACACGAGCGCATCCAAGAAGGGGAGAAACAGCGCATCCAGATTTTCGAGGGGCTCATCATCGGGATGCACGGCGGTCACAACCAGATGGATCGGTCTTTCACCGTACGAAGGATCGCCTCGGGCATCGGCGTCGAGAAAGTGTTCCCGCTGCATTCCCCGACGATCGAGAAGATCGAAGTGAAGAAGATCGCCAACGTCCGCCGCGCCAAATTGAACTTCCTCCGCGGCCGCAAGGGCAAATCTGCTCGTCTGAGCGAGCGTTTCACAACCGACGAGGAGTTCCAAGTCGCGATCGCACCAGAGCCTATAAAAGAAGAAGCGGCAGCAGAGGCAAACGCATCCGCTGCGAAGGAGCCGGAGGTGAAGAAGGAAGAGTCGAAGGAGGAGGCGAAGAAATAATAAGTACAAAACATTCCCGCCCTTCAAAAACTCTGAGCCGACGATTTCCTCTGCCCGTTTCTTGTTGTTCCTGCAACACCCACGGCAGGGGCACAGCGCGCTGTGCCCCTACAGGAAGAAGCCCACGTGTTCCGGGGCCCTCCTCCTTCGCCCGAGGCTCAGGATCGAGGGGCAGGCGGGCCACGACTGCGCCACGGCGTTCGCGAACGCGCGTGGCTGCGGGGGAGAGACACATTCCTAATTCTTACTTCTTCATTCATAATTCTCCCATGCGCGGGCTGCTGATCGGCAACTACGGCATCGGCAATGTTGGTGATGAAGCACTGAAGCAATACTTCCTGGAACGGTTTCCAGAGGTCACGTGGACCGTCGTCAGTGCGTCACCAAAGGGCATGAATGAGGTTGCTCGTCTTCCTCTGGGGATACGGTCATTCTTCTCCTTCCGGTGGATAAAGACCCTTCACGCTTTCCGTCATACAGACCTCGTCGTCTTCGGCGGGGGAACGCTCTTCACCGATATTGAATCGCTCCAGGCCTGCTTTCTGTGGGGATTTCATGGCTTTGTAGCGCGGTTTTATAGGAAACCCATCTGCATGGCATTCCAGGGCGTCGGTCCTTTTCGAACCGCCCTCGGGCAGGGGATTGCCCGTGCCATCTTTCGCAGGGCTCGCTTTATTTCGGTTCGCGACGTTGCATCCGCAGAGAGGGTCCAATCATTGGCGTTGAATCAAAAAATTATACAGAGTTTCGATCCTGTTTTATCGCTTATTCATGAGGAAGATGTGACCAAAGATACAAAAAATGTATTCATTATAATTCCTCGGAAGAATTCGGGTGAAAAACTTCTATCCGAGACAGAAAAAATCCTCCGAGAACGGTCGTTTGTGAGCGTCCGCATCCTCCTTCTGGAACCGGGAAATTCTTCCGAGCTCTCGGTAGGGGATTCGCTGCAAAAAGCGACGGGTGGGGATGTCGTTTCTATCACGGGACTTTCGCAGCTTCTTGATCAGATGAGGGCTGCCTCTTTCGTTCTTTCCGAGCGCTTTCATGGGGGAATTGCTGCACTTGCCCTCGGAGTTCCATTCGAAATGATTTCTCAAGGAAAAGGGGACAAGATTTCTGCATTACCGAAGGAAAGCCAAGAAGTTCCAAGGCTCCTTGCCCTCGTGAAAGATGGAGAAGCTGCGTTACGGCGCTCCATTGCCGAAATCTCGTGAATTTGCTATACTTAAAGACGTGAAAAATGCCCTCCTCCTTACGGCATCGGAACAGAAAATTTTTAATAGTTTGCCGGATTCCTTGAAGGAAGGATGGGAGGCAAGCGACGTAGGAACACTCTATGAGGAAACACCCGACGAGCTCTCGTTTCGTTTGCGCATGGCGCATATCCCGGATAACGAAATGATGGCTCTTCTTAGTTCTGCACACAAATCATCCAATCCAGCAGAAACATTTCAAAGTCTCGATTTCAGCAAGCTTTCCGGAATTTCCTTGGGAGAGCTTTGTTTCTTGCTTGGAGTGAAGGCACTGACCGCCATGATTAGGACGGCTCTTTCTTCTGCAAAGACAGATGAGAACCTCGAAGGAATTGCAGGTCTTGCACAGATTCGATCGGATTTAAGCTCCGTAAATACCCCCTCCCGCTAATGGCATACGCTGACGCATTGGCATTACCACGCATATCCGTTGACCGCTGGGTGTCGTCTGATCGTGAGGGTCTCGAGCAGAATTTTAACGGTATGGCGCTCGAGAAAGTAAAGCAGTTGCTCCAAACAGATAAGGGAAAGAAAGAACTTCTTCAAATGATGAAGCAGGCAGATCCGAGTCTTGGTGGTGACGTCGATAAGCTGATCACACTCGTCGATGGCAATGTCGAACAATTGGAAAAGAAAGAATCGTTCCTGAAAAAGGTTGCGATGATGCCGGTACGAACACTCAAGGCAGTTGGTCGTACGATTGTGGATCATCCGTGGCTCTCCGCATTCGGAGCAGTCGCGATTATTGCATTGCTCATCTACTTCTTCGGCCCTGCCGCTGGCACTGTCGGTGCACTACGCGAAAAAGCGACCGAACTATTTGGAGAATATGTGCTCAAAAAAGTACCAGTACCAACGCCAACAGCAGGCTTTGGTGCAGCGGCAGAAGTGCCAGTTGGCAGTGGGCTCTTGGGGCCTGATGCAATCGAGCGTGCGGCCGCAAGTGCAGAAAGTGCCGGAACATTGATGGGACAAAACTTAGAGGCGGCTCGCTCCGCTGGCATGAGTGATCAGGCACTGAAAGCAATTTCTGGCGCTGCAGAAAAAGCAGTCCAACATCCTGGGCTACCTGGAACAAATCCTTTAGATCTTTACTTTAAAAATATAGCGAAGTGAACCCACATGCCCGAACAACAAACACCCACACCGAAACAGTCACCCGAGAAACGCACAGAGCGTTTGATCGATGAAGTTCGTACCGATGCAGCATTTGAACATGTGTCGGATGATACGGTGCAATACCGCGCTTTGTCCCTCAGTGTACAGAACCTCCTGATTTTTTCGCTCAGAGGAAAGGGTGCTCTGGAGCGCGAGCTTGATAATGATGAAAAGCTACAACCAGGTGATCCGAAGAAAATGCCAGCACAAGAGCGTGAGAAACTGGAGAACTATCTAACGGAGGTTCATAGCTGGACGTTCCTGCTCCCGCATCTCCTTAAAACTGTTCGTGGTGTGCAGGGGAATGCTGATGTCAAAAAGCAGATGGAGAAAATGGCCTATGACGTTGCGGAAGCATTGAAAAAACAGGAGAAGCTTCAAGATTCTCGCTTTGGCTTCCTTATGCGATCGGATCTGACAGAGGTAGCAATGGGTCGGACAATCGAGGACCTCATCAATATCGCAACGTACGAATGGGTGAAACGAACGCGACCACTGCCAAATGAGCGAGTGATGGCAGACAAAGAACATCTTATATCGCACCTTACATCCATTGGAATTTTGCAACATGAAGAGAAGGATTTTCAGCAAGCAACGAAGAAAATCGAACGAAGCGAAAAGCAGCTTCAACCGGTTGTAGATGATGTGCGAACAGACGAAGGTGTGATGCGTATCAAGCAGGGGTTTCCCGGTGCCGAGTTTTTGCTCGATCGCCCAGAAGTATCTCTGCAAGTATGGAAGCGGATGCTGCTGGAGGGTGGGCCGCGCGAACGTGCTTCTGGTGCGCGTCAGTTGCTCCCAAGCGTTCACGAATTCGAAAAGAATTTTTTGAAGAAAGGTGCACTCGCAGATTTCGAGAAATATTTAGATCTTGCGATGAAGAAACTTATTTTCGAGAATGTCCTTGAAAAGAAACGCAGCAAAGCAGTTCTCGGCTTCTTGCTTGGTAGCTTTGGAGATGCAGTGGTAGAAAGGCTCACGACACATCCCGAGGAATTTGAGCAAACAAAAGAGGCGATCATGGTGAAGGTACGCGAGGCGTTCAATCAGATTGCCACGCCCGAAAACGAACGCACGACGGCAGATCTCGCATTGATGCTTACGACCATGACGCAGAAAAAGCCTGTCGATGATGTGAAACTTTCTGGTGCTTTGGATTCGTATCTTCAGATTCAAGTTGTGAATCGGAATGTGATGGCCACCGTGCAACGCTGGCAGATGGCAGAAAAGGCATTGGTTGTCGGCGGTCGTGGTGAGCAGAATCGTGCACAGCAAATGATCGACCAAGCGGGTCGTATGGAGGGCGGAAAATCGCGTATTGAATGGCTGCGCAGACTCGCTCCATACGGCGCATTTCAAACACGTGGATATGTATCACCGGATGGCAGATATATGCTCTTGCCGCAGCAGGATATGACCATAAAGGAGCGTGCGCTCGACACAGGAATATTTGTGGGAGGAACAAGCGTTCTCACCGCTGTGATGACTGCCGTTCTCAGTATCACGGGAAAAACTCGCTTGGTT
>CAZUFJ010000110.1:0-11761 GCA_964619805.1 uncultured Candidatus Peribacteria bacterium
GAGCGGATACTGCGAAAAGTACGCAAGTAAATCTAAAATCTTCTAATGGTTATTCCAGGGACATTGAAGCTCTTATTCGTAACAGATTGAAAATACCAAATGATATACGAATCAATATTTCGGCGACAGAAGATGGTGAAACAACGAAACATCGCGTGACGCTCTATAAGACAGATACCGAATTAGGTGTCGTTGAAGTCGACGAGAAAAACGCGCGTATTGTGGCATCTTCCCGCTCTACAAGAAACATCGAAGATGCTGCTCCTAAAAGTGTAAAGGACGGCATGATTGCAATTGGAAAGGATGGACGCATTCGCGATATTCAAACACGAAAAGTGACCGAAGAGTCTTTGCGATCAGAACTAAAATTGCCGGATAGTTTTGCTAAGCGGTCACTCTTTATCAGTGGCAAGCAAGAGGGTGACATTGTCAGTGTGACTGTGGAAGATAAAGAAACGGAACAAGTGATTGCCCAAGTAGCATATGACATCAAAAACAACGAATTCGTCAGTCAAACAGTATTTAGGGCGACTGTGAGAAAAATCCAAGGAGAGTGAACAATACTACGACAGAAGTTCCTCATAGACCTCCGCATATTTTTCCGCAATGCCGCTCCAATCGAATTCCTGCGCGTGGAATTTCCCCGCCTGCGCCAGCTTCATACGAAGACTGCGGTCCGCGAGCAAGCTCTCGAGTGCATTCCTCGAAGCAGCAACATCATCCGGCGGCACGAGCAGACCCGTGGAACGATCTTTGACGATGTCCGGGATACCCCCCGTGCGCGTCGCGATCACGGCGCAGCGCGCCGCCTGGGCCTCCAGGAACACGTTCCCGAGCGCTTCGCTGCGTGAAAATCCGCAGAAGAGTTCGGCCTCCGCAAATTCACGGTAGACCGCGGGCGCCGGGATGAACCCGAGGAAGCGGACACGGCCGGAAATTTTTAAGGAGTCCGCGAGCGCCTCGAGCGTCGATCGTTCGGATCCATCGCCCACGATTCGAAGTTCCGTGCGTTCGTGAGCGAGTGGCGGCAGCGCCGCATAGGCACGAAGCAAAATGTCGACGCCTTTCATTGACTCCAGGCGCCCGACAAAGAGCACGCGCCCTTCGATTTTTTCAAGCACTGGAATGTCCCGCAGTCGCAACCCGTTTGGAATGAGCGTCGCCTCAACACCGAACCGCGCTGCACGCTCTTGCAGCACCTCACTGATCGCGGTGACGCGGTGCGCGGAGCGGTGCATTGTTCGAAGGAGCGCAGATGTATTCGTACTTTGACATGTGAGGATGCGCTTCGCGGACGGGCAAAGGAAACGACACATGACGAGTGCGAGCCCCGCGAAGGACTCCAGAATCGCGTGGCAGATCCTGGGCCGCGCACGGCAGACAGCGAAGGCCCCGAGAACGGGAAAGAGCCACTTATCGATTGGCAATCCAAACCCCACCCGACGCACCGGTATTGTTCCGAGATGATCTCTTGCTGGAAGATCGCGCCGAAGTCGCGCCGTCACGATCAGAAAATCGTACCGATCCCGAAGTACCTGCGGCATTTCCTCCACGCACGCCTCCGCACCGCTTCGAAACGGCGTAAGAAATGCCGAAAGAATGACAACCTTGGGCTTCATGGTTGTTCTTCGAACAATCGTTCATATTCCCGCGAGATCACATCCCAAGAAAAATATTGCTCGATTCTCTTTCGCGCCGCCTCGCCGAGACTTCTGCGTTTCGCAGGATCCTGCATCAAACGTCGTACGTGTGCCGCAAGCGCTGCCCTGTCGCCCGCCGGGAACAAAAACCCCGAGATACCGTTCTCGATGAGGAACGCATTGCCGCCGACATCGCTTGCAATACAAGCACACCCGCTCGCCATCGCCTCCATAAGCGCGTTCGAAAGCCCCTCGCTGTAGCTCGGCAGAACGAAGATGTCGGTTGCGCGAAGGACATCCGGGATATCGTGTCTCAGCCCCAAAAATTCCACCCTGTCTTTGTATTGTTCGACGAGAGGATGACCTTTCTTACGCCATCCCACCACACGGATTTTTATTTCCGGATGCTCCGCGAGAAGGCTCGTCGTCGCAGCCAAGAAATCATCGACTCCCTTCACCGATTCAAGGCGACCGATGTACGTTACGGTTGTTGCTCGTTTCTGGGTACCGGTTTCTCCTGTGCCAAACGAGGAACGAGTCAACGAGTAACTAGCAACGTCGATACCCGTCGGAATCACGCGCGTCTTTCGGAAAATCCCGAGGCGCTTCAGGAGGGATGGCGGCTGCGGGTGGAACGTGACGATGCGGCGCGCCGCAAGGAGGACGGCCCACCCGACAGTCCACGCGCCGATACTCATGACAATACGGGGCAAAAGCCCGCGCGGCTGCCACGTCATGCCGACGAATGCATCGGTGAGCAGCAGCACCCTGCGTCCGCGCAGTCGGAACGGAATCGTCACGAGCGATGACCAGAAGAGGAGCTTATTGATGATGATGAAATTCGGCTTCATCTCCGCCTCGAGTTCCCGAACGTAACGCGCGAACCCGAACGCGATGCCGTAGTTCCAGGGATCGGGGAAAAAAATATCTTTCCTGCGATAGACCGTCAGCGTCGGTGTCACATAATCGATCCCCTCCTCTTTACTCATGCAAACAACGGCGATTTCGTAGCCCATGCGCTGCCACAGCTCCGCAAGCTTCACGGAGCTCACCATCCAACGGTGCTCTTCTTTCCAATACGGACTGATAAGCAGAATGCTTTTCACACTCAGAGGGTACTCTTTTTCTCATCCTCTAGCCCTGCATCCCGAAGCGCCAATGCCCGCACGATCTTCGTATGCCGCTGCTCGAGCTCCTCCAAGCGAATCACTAAGTAGAACACAATGAAGAAGAGGATGCCGAGAAAGGTGACAAGCACGGCGTTTTCTTGGTCCGCAATACCGGTCACAGTCGAGAGGTACGACACGAGCCCGGGGTTCGCCGCGATGACGATGACGAAGCCCCAGAAGACCGTCCAGAAGAGCGCTTCCCACACCGTCTTCTTTTTTCGGATCACCAGATTCCATGCGTACATGATCGCGACGAGCGCAATGACCGGAGCAATGATTTGGTACGGAGTCAGAGACATGAGAAGAGTTTAGCGGAAGAAGGATCGAAGCAGTATCTTGAACGCAGTCTTGATGCCGTTGCTGAAGGATTGCCCCTTCGCAAGCGTGTATTCTGAATAGAGAACCTTCGTGGAGATCTCCGCAATGCGCCACCGGTGCCTGGTCGCTTCGCGCACCATTTCGGAACAGAACTCAAAGCCGCTCATGCGCAGGTCAATCTGCGCGACGGCTTTCGGCCCAAGCGCTTTAAAACCGCACTGGCTGTCTTCGAGCCACTTCCCTGCTGTGAAGAGCGTGAGGACATTGCCGATTGCATTCGCGACTCTTCGTATGAACGGAATGTGATTGCGGTGCCTGCCCGCCGGGGTGGGCCCGAAGCGATTCGCAAACACGATATCTGCTCGACCCTCCTGTACCGGTGCAAGCAGAAGCGGAATATCCGCTGGATCATGCTGACCGTCCGCATCCAGAGTGATCACGATCAATGCCCCCATCGCGCGCGCGGCCGCGATGCCCGTCATCGTCGCCGCACCCGCGCCACTGTTGATCACGTGGCGGATGACGCACGCGCCCCGATGCTTAGCAATCGCGGCGGTGTCATCGGTTGATCCATCATCCACGACCAACACGAGATCCGCGTACCGCTTCGCATCCTCAATCACGCGGCCGATCCGCGTGGCCTCGTTCCATGCAGGGATGACGGCGATTGTCATGGAATCAAGACGAAGATAATGCCGGCTTTTTCATCGAAAATCTTCACCTGGATCTGCGGCAGTACTTCATTGAGAAACACTTCGAAGGCTTTCACTTTCTGATGCAGCGATCCCTGTGGATCCGGCTCAATCGTGGGAGTGTTCGTATCGAACACGATACTGTTGAACCCGAGCGCTTTGAGGCGTCGGAGCGTGAGCTCGGCGTTCCGTTCCTGATAGAGACAATTGAATGTGTCGAGCTGATGATCGGCGAGACCGATGATCTCCAGGTTCTTCGGGATGAAATACGGGATGAACGTCCCGACGCGGTAAAGGTAGGGACGATCCGGCACCGACGTGTGGCGATCGACGGCAATCGCGGCGATATTGTCGTAGTACGGAATCGTGCGCTCTTGGAGTGTCGCTGCCGAAATCTCACCGATCGGATATTCAAGCATGTTGCGCGTGGTGTCGAATTGCCAAAATCGGTTCGAGAATGACACAAAGAGCGACGCCGCGATGAGCACCGACGCAAGCACACGATTTGGAATATCCGGCGCACGCGCAACAAATGCCTCGAGCCCGACAACGAGCCCGAAGAACATCCCGATGCCGTACCATGGAATGCCGTTTGCCATGAACATCCACTCGAGAATAAGGAAAACGGTCGCGGCAAACAGCCACCGGAGCCACCGTCCGCGCTTGGACCAGAAGAACGGCAGGAGCAGAAGGAGCGGGAAAAGGAGCAGCGCCGGCATTGTGGTCACGTAGTAGCCGGTCGCATTCATGTTCATGACCGCTCGCCATGGGAGCGTAAGGTAGTGCCTCCACCCTTGGTCGTACCCCCAATACCGGTCAAGCTCCTCGGCAGCCCCCGTAGGGGAACAAGTCTGATGATCGGGATTGAGCGCCAGATCGCCCGGGAGCTCCCGAATATCCTGTCCATAATCGGTCACTTGTACTCTGTCTGGAAACAGGAGGAACGACGGCGAGGTGACGTTGGGCGCGCCCATCTCGAAACTCGGAATCACATTGCCGAGCAAATAATTATTGTGAATGAGCCATGGTGAAACAGCGAAGAGAAAACCACCAGCGAAGAGCCCGAGGGATGCAAGCCACGGGCGCATCTTTTCGCGATTGTGATAGAGCGCGTATGAAACACCCGCGAGTCCCATGACGGCGAAGAAGGAAACGAATGCCCATTTGCCGAATGCGTCGCCGAAAATCCGACGCGTGATGTTCGGAATGTTGAAGACGCCCTTCGCAGCGAAGACCATGAATGCGAGGAACACCGAGCCAAAGAAGGAAACGAACGACAGTCCCCCTCCAAGCAGGAGCACGCCGCCCGCGGCAACGACCATCGCGGCCGTCGGCTTCATCGCAAGCGCAAACCCGCCAAGTGCTCCGGCGAGCAGGAACCACTGACGGTCAGGTTCGGCTACGGGCTCGCCATCCTCCGTCGCCGGCGGAAAGAGCCCCATAAAAATCGCGAACAGACAGAGCGTCCCCATCGTGAACACGGCGTTATCCACCTTCATGTCGGCGAATGAGAAATGTCCGACGAGCGGCAGCGAATAATAGAGGAGGGCGGCCAGGACCCCGCGCCCGGGGCCCATGTATGTCCGTACGAACACAAAAATAGCGCAGACGGCCAGTAATCCCGCCATCCAATTGATCATCATCGATGCCGTCGCACCGAATACGCTCTCGTAGCCAAAGAGCAGGAACCCGAGTGCGCTCAAATATTCCCACTGGAACGGCGCCATCGAATACACGAAACTCCCATAGCTCACGAGCAGGCGAGGGCGATTCAAGTAGCTGCTGAGATCATCCCACCCGATTGGAAACGGCCGCACAACCTGGAGGAAATTGAGCGCAAGGTAGGAGAGGAGCAGCCACAGGAGGAGAATGCGAACGTCGTACCACGACATGCGCACATGCCACGTATGGAAGAGAAACACGCGTATCCACCGGAGCGCATGGCGAAAGAAGATGAAGGGAACGAGGAGGAAGATCGACCAACCGACGAATCCCGTGAACACATCGAAGACCGCGAGCAGCCAAAACAACGCGACAAAGGCACAGGCACCGGCACCGGCGGAAAAGAGTGATTCAAGCAGCAGCGTCTTCGGACGCAGTCTGAGCGCCGAGAGCGTCGCGCGGCCGAGCACCAGCAATTCGAACAAGAGCGCGATGATGAAGAGCACTTGCGAGAACACGCGTGTAAGGAACGCGCTCTGCATGCACGAAATCTTTAGGGTATACGCGGAAGCTCCGCTCTGCGTTTCCGCAACATAGGTGAGGCACCTGCGGCGCTTGAGATCAGCGAAATTCGCCTGGAGTTCCTGCAGTTCCTCTTCTCCCACGTTCTTGTAAATCTGCGGCAACGGTTCGAAGACCCTGCGAATGGTGGTGTCGGACCCTGTCTTCATGCCAGAAAGCACCGTGAAGATGAGCCATAGGGAGAACAAGAAGAGTGTAACAAGGTGCCACGGGCGGAGATGAAATCCGTCCGGCCACCGTCCATCACGCGCAAAGCGGAATCCGAGGAAGAACCCATAGCCTATGAGCGACACGACGACGTATGGGAGAAAGACCTGCGCTTTCGTCAGGGTATAAAGGATGAAGGAAAAGAATCCCCTCGATCCCAAACAAATCGCGTCATTCCAGGGCAAGCTCGGCACCTCACCGCGCTTCAGAGCGTCTGCAATCGGCGAATCGATACAGGCGTCAATCATAGACCCGCGCACCGAATCTTTTACGAGTACGAGCATGTGGATCGGCTGCCCCACGTAGAGGAGGAGCTCAAAAATTCCGAATCCGAGGAGCGCGAGGAAGAGCGCCCCGGCGAGGATTTGTACATGCTTCTGCTGCATAAATCTCAGGGAGTGTAGCAAACATTTTGCGTAAGGAAGATCCGACGGAACAGTTTTTCAGTGCTATGCTGCCCGCTCTCCTATGGCACTTTCGATCGCTCAAATCCGGCAGCAGTTCCGAGCTCTTAGGACGTCCGTCTCCGGTCATCCGCTCGTCTGCCTCGATAACGCGGCAACGGCCCAGAAACCGGAGGCCGTGCTTCGGGCGATGGATTCGTATGATCGAAACGGAGCGGGCAACGCGCACCGCGGGATGCACGTACTCGCAGAGCAGGCGACGAACGCGCTTGAGCGGGCGCGCGCAACTATCCAGAAATTTCTGAACGCTGCGTCACCCGAGGAAATTATTTTTACAAAGGGCACGACGGAAAGCATCAATCTTGTCGCACGATCCCTCGGCACAAATTTTTCGCGGGGCGACGCCGTCGTCCTCACCGAGCTCGAGCATCACAGCAACATCGTCCCGTGGCTGCAACGCAAGGAAGATCGCAGCATTGAAGTCCTTTGGGTGGACTGCAATGAGCGGGGCGAGCTCGACCTTGCGGCACTCGATCGTTTCCTTGCGAAAGGAAACGTGAAGCTTGTGTCCGTCACCGCGCAGAGCAATGTACTGGGCTGCAGGCCGGATCTTCCGACGATTATAAAAAAAACCCACGCCGTGGGGGCACTCGTGCTCGTTGATGCCGCGCAGTCCGTGGCACATGGTCCGACGGATGTTCGAGCGCTCGATGCAGATTTTCTTGCGTTCTCCGGCCACAAGCTCTATGGCCCCACCGGAATCGGCATCCTCTATGGAAAGAAGGAGCTGCTCGAATCCATGCCCCCCTTCCTTGGCGGCGGCATGATGATCGCAGAGGTGCACAAAGACGGGTTCACACCTGCGGATCTGCCGCAGAAATTTGAAGCAGGCACGCAGCCGATTTCCGAGGCCGAGGGGCTGCGCACCGCGATCGAATGGATTGCACAATACTCGTGGGCAGATATCGCAGCACATGAGAAAAAACTTCTGGAGCTAGCGCAAAAAGAACTTTCGAAAATTCCGGGACTGCGCATCCTCGGTGCGCCGCCGTTTGCGGGGTGCTTGAGTTTTATTATTGAAGGTGTGCATCCGCACGACCTTACGGAAATTCTCGGACGCCAAGGCATGTGCATGCGTGCCGGCCACCACTGCGCGCAGCCGCTCCACAAGCGCCTGGGGACGCATGCAACCACGCGCCTCTCGGTCGCGATCTATAATACGGAGGAAGAAATACTCGCTGTACGTCCCGCGATCGAATCTGTGCTGAAAAAACTCCGTGGCTAACCGTTCGTCCTAGCCCTAACCCTAGCCCTAGCCCTCATCCTAGCCCTCATCCTAGCCCTACCATGGATCTCTACGCCGAAAACATCCTCGATCATTTTCGTCATCCGCGCGGGAAAAAAACTGTGTCGCACCCGACCGTGACGCATGAGGAAGTGAATGCGAGTTGTGGAGATGCGCTCTCAGTGTCACTGCATAGCGAGGGAAACCGCATCGCGGAATTCGGATGGCAAGGAACAGGCTGCGCGATCAGCCAAGCGGCGATGTCGATGCTTTCGGAAGAACTTGCGGGAAAAACGGCGGAGGAAATCTTGAAACTGACGCCCGTAGAAATCTACGCGCTCCTCGGTGTTCCGGTCGGACCACGCAGGGTTAAATGCGCACTCCTCTGCCTGCATGCACTGAAAAATGCGCTGCGAAAAGAAACAGGAGAAGCCCCCCAGGGCTGGAATGAAACGATTGGAAAATGAGGAGAAGAAAGTTAGGATAGCGATCCTAAGCCGCTGTAGCTCAGAGGTAGAGCAACTCCATGGTAAGGAGTAGGCCGTCGGTTCAATTCCGATCAGCGGCTCCACCCGTCTCCGCTCCTGCGGGAGCTTCGCCGAGGTTCCGCCGTTTTTTAGCAGCCGCAAGGGTGCCGCGGCGTAGTCCTCAGACGAAGCCGGGCAGTTCAAGCGGGCGCTATTTATTGCGGAGGAAGAACATTACGCAAACACCCCCACGATCACGTCAAACGTCCGCAGAATCCACATCAGGATGAACATGATCCAGGTTGAGAGCAGAGAAACATTCATCAATCGCTCTGCGACGAGCAACCCCAAAAGGATGTAGGGTCCGACGCGCATGAATTCTTCGTACCGAAGTTCATGCCGCGCGGGGATCCACCCGGCGAGGATTTTGGATCCGTCGAGTGGCGCGACGGGGAGCAGATTGAATGCCATGAGCCCTAAGTTTACGAAGATGGAAGACGCGAGGAATTTGATAAGAAAAGCTTGCACTGCCGTGCCTTCAATCGTTGCATCCAAAAGGAACGGCACTGCTCCGGCTTCTGCAGTGCCTGCGTAAAAAAAGAGCACCAGAAAAGCGATGAACGCGAGAATGAGATTACTGAGAGGCCCCGCACCCGCGACGAGCGCCATATGGAGACGCGGGCGACGGAAGTAACGCGGATCCACCGGCACCGGCTTGCCCCATCCGAATCCAATCATCAAAAAGAGGAGTGACCCCAGTGGATCTAAATGCGCGATGGGGTTTACGGTCAGCCTCCCCTGCTCGCGCGCCGTCGGATCGCCGAGCTTATCCGCCGCGAATGCATGGGCCCACTCATGGATGGAAAGCGCGAAGAGAATCGCGAGGATGTAGATGGGCTGGACAAATTGCATGACGAGACAAGGATACCCTCCTTCGCTGTTTCCGGGCCATCAAACTCGGGAGGCAGAGTTGACCCAAAGAATCCTTCCCGCTATTCTCCCGCTCCGCCACGGCGTTCGCGAACGCACCGTGGCTCCGCTATGGGTCGAGAGTGTTCAAAAACCGGCAAGAGGACTTCGTTTGGAAACACGCGAAGCCACTCCATGCGTCACACGCGCAGGACCTGGCACGTGAATCTGCAGAAGAAACGCGTGTTTGATCCCGTGACCGGCACCTATCAAACGATCAAAGTTTCCTCGCGATTCCTGCGCACACTCGCAAAGAGACTGCAGGAGGGGAAGACAGCGTAATCCTACAGAATATCCCTCCGCAGTTTCTTAATATCCCCTCGCTGCTTCTTCGCCTGCAGCATTTTTTCTTTGCTCTTTCGCGATCGTCGGGCTTTTTGTTTGCGAATTTTAAATTGCTCCTGCGAGCGTCGCGACTCCGCACCCTTGATGTGCTCCTCTAGTTTCGCGAGGAGGAGCTTCCACGCAGCGATCCTGTTTTTGTGCTGCTCGCGGAATTGCTGCACGCGCACTGCGATGCGGGTTGGTTCGTGTGTCAGCTCCACACAACTCGACGTCTTATTGATCTTCTGGCCGCCATGGCCGCTGCCACGGACAAAGCGCTCCGTCACATCCTCGGGACGAAAATTAAGCTCCGCTGCAAGCGCCAGGACCGGCTCTGAGAATGGTACTGGAAATTTCGGAGCACTTTTATTCTGCGATTCGAGTGCATCACTGCGTCCACTATTGGAAAATCGTGCGCAGAGATCCTGCACCATCGAAATCTGGTACGCCAAATAGTACGGGCGGGCCTCGAGCGTTGCTGCGCCAAAGAAAACATCGATGTCGAAGAGTGCGGCGAGCAGTAAGTATTCGCCAAAGAGCGAGCAATGATCAGCATGGAGCCCGTACCAATCGAGCAACTGCTGATACAGCTCAGCATTAAATGTAAATGAAGGATCGTCGTAGGGACGCAGGTACATCATTACGGTGTAGGCGAGATCCTCAAACGGATGTCCCCGATGTGCGAAATCGCAATCAACGAGGCCATGAATCGCGCCACTGTCATCCACAATGGCATTTCCCTGATGCATATCACCGTGCACGAAGCAGTGCTCTTCGTCGGAACATGTTCCGCTAAACGCTTTCACGCGTTTCAGTGCGGCCTCTAGCCGATGTACTGCGTGTGGTGAAAGAACGTGGCCAACACGCGTGAGGATGACCTGCATTTTTTTCGGATAGGCAGTGGCATCGCCAAAAGGGCGGGAGATTTTTCCAGTAGTTTCATCGTGCAACAGCCGCATCATCGAAAATACTTTCTTGCGATCGGCATCCGAAACCTTTGGAAGCTCAGTCCAGGTTCCGAGCACATGCCCCGGAATTTTCGGATAGAGAATCCATTGAAGAGAGTTTGCCGAAACTGCAAGCTCACCCCCCGCTGTCCGGCGGAGTGTTGGCAATTCTAGTTTTGTGAGTGCGCGCACTTCGTCGAGGAGTGCATATTCAGCAAGCACTTGTTCCTTCGGGTGAATCTCCTTTCTGCCACGAAGGACAAATCCATCATCGAGAATAAAAACCTCGGCAAGAGCACCATTCTTGGGCCGAACTGCAACTGAAAACGCCACGTCAAACTCCTTCGCAATACGCCGGAGATCGTTATCTTCCATCAGGGGGTGGTATAGCGGATACCGCAACCATCTGCCATACTCCTGCTCCCGCGGAGAGGTCGCATAGTGGTCTAGTGCGCGCGCTTGGAAAGCGCGTAGACCCGAAAGGGTCTCGGGGGTTCGAATCCCCCCCTCTCCGCCAACTCGACTCGCCTCATTCACTTCGTTCATGAGGCTCGCTCGTGGTCTATGGTGATGTGCGTCACGAGTCGAATGACCCTGAGCGAGCAAAGCAAATCGCAGGGCCCACGTCTACTCATCAAGTGTTCACTCACAAAAAAATCCGCACCGAGTTTCCTCAATGCGGATTAAGAATCCTCATTATTTCACTTTGCAGACATCGCATGGCATCATGCAGTCCTTGAGAGACTTCAGGAAACACGTGACCGTCAGTGCAAACGCGATGAGCGAGAGTGACTGCGGTGTGCCGCCGAAGATGAGCGTTCCCTGGGTGTTCACGTGCGTCACGTACACGCTGATGACCGCGAGCACGGCGCCGATAAGAAGGAGCAGGCCGACGAGGGCATGGAGCGCCATGCAGACTCCCGTGTGGGGGTACTTCTTTTTGAAGAACATGGAAACGGGGGGAAGAAAATGAATCCGAACGGGAACGCTACTCGGAGTGCCGGGGAGTCGCAAGAACAGGAAGAGGGAAACGATGGTACGGTAGGCTTTCGCGCGCGCGCAGATTCCTCCATACTTGGCATCATGAAGCTCTCG
>CAZUFJ010000111.1:0-2956 GCA_964619805.1 uncultured Candidatus Peribacteria bacterium
AAACATGCTGTCAACCAATTGATTCCTGGTTATGCCCTCCGGCAGTACAAGGCCTTTCTCTAGAATGAGATTTGCTTCATTGCATTTCCATTCATAAGATTTCTTATCGGCATCGGTCACAGTATTCATATTAGTATTAAACAATAAATTTGCGTAATAAACAAATACCTATTAATACCTATTAAAGGATCTATTAATGAAAAAATATGGAAGCAAGCTTATTAAGCAACAGACACCCTCATATACGCCGTAATCTTCGCAGGCCCAATGTGCTGCTCGACCGTCTTTCCCGGGTCCTTCACGAACGCTTGTTTGACGAGCGCATTCTCCTCGCGGAATTTCTTCTCCTTACCCATCATGATCTTCTCCATGATCGGGGCTGGCTTCCCTTCCTTTGCGAGCTGCGCGGACCAGATTTCTTTTTCCTTGGCGACGGCGGACTCCGGCACCTCATCCGGCGTCCGGTACATCGGGTTCATCGCGGCTGCGTGCATCGCGACGTCCTTCGCAGCATCCGCGGATCCCTTATCGAGGCCGATGATCACGCCGATCTTACTGTTGCTGTGAACGTACGTACCGATGACGGGGGCCTCGGCCGTCAGCCACTCACCGACAGAAATGTTTTCACCGAGCTTCTGCACGGCAGCCGGAATCTTTTCCTCTGCCAATGCCTTTGCGGCAGCCTCACCTTTATTCAAAGATGTCTCTGCAAGTTCCTGGCCCGTTTGCCGGAAACCCGCGTCGCGTGCGACGAAGTCCGTCTCACACTTCAAAAGGACAAGAGCTGCTTTTCCGCTATTGCTTGCTATAAAAATGGCACCCTCGGATTGCTCGCGATCCGCTTTCTTGGCGGCCTGGGAAAGTCCTCGTTTGCGGAGAATCTCGATCGCTTTTTCTTCATCACCTCCTGCTTCATCGAGCGCCTGCTTGCAGGCGAGGATGGAAACGCCCGTGCGAGCGCGAAGTGATTGAACGGCGGCGGCTGAAATAGTGGTCATGGGGTAGAGAGGGAAAGTAATTTTCGCAGCCGGGACGTCGCGTCCCGGAAAAAAAGAATTACGCGGCGATTTTCTCGCGCATTTCAGGCGACATTTCCGTGGAACCGGTTTTCGGAGTGCGAGCGGATTTACCGGAGCCGAGCTCTTCTTCCAATGTTTTGAGGATCAAGGTAATCGATTTCACCGCGTCATCGTTTGCGGGGATGAATGCCGTAAAGAGCTCGGGGTCTGCGTTGCTATCGCAGATGCCGAAGAGGGGAATCTTCAGTTTCGCAGCCTCGAGCACCGCGACGCGATCCCGAAGCGCATCGATGACGAACACGGCATCCGGAAGCCCCGTCATTTTCGAAACACCGGCGAGGGCCGTGTCGAGCTTCGTCAGTTTTTTACGGAGTTCCGTCTGCTCCTTCTTCGTGTACTTCTCCACCTCGCCCGTCTGAAATGACCGCTGCAGGTCGAGGTAGTACTTGAGTCGGCGCTTGATCGTGCTCCAGTTTGTGAGGAGCCCCGGGATCCATTTCTTCGTCACCATCGGTTGATTCAGTGCGTAGGACAATTGCTCGACAAGCGGAATGCTCTGCTGCTTCGTGGAAACAAACAGAATCGTCTTTCCTTCATCCTGCAGTTTCTTGAGTGCCGCGCAGACGAATTCCAGGCGCTCGCGCGTCTTTACGAGATCAAAGATGTGGATGCCGCGGCGGACGCTGTAGAGGTAGTCCTTCATCTTCGGGTTCCACTTTTCTTTGCGGTGGCCGAAGTGGGTCGCGGCTGCAAGTAACTCTTTTTCAGACGGGATTGGCATAGAAACGGGGGGATGAATTCGTTACTTGTTAGCTAGTTACTCGTTACTTGTTCAGTTGCTTAACGAGTAACGAGAAACGAGTAACGAATTGAAACAGAAGATGAGCAGAAAAATGATAGGGAATCCTTGGAGCAACGTTCCAACGTCTTTTCGTTTCAGGTGCGGAGGATACTCCAGGTGGCCACCCCTCGATTCGTCCCGCAGCTGCGGGACTCACTCGGGGTGATTCCTCTTGGAATCAGGACCGCGACGATCAGTCGGAAGTGATGTAGAGCTTTTATACGGCAAATAGGACGTGTGCACAAGATTTGGCACATCAAAAGACCGTATATATTATTTGTTCAATCTAGCTCCTTTTACGGTTTTTCCAGGCCTGGATACCTTTGCCTGCAAGCCTTCCGGCAAGGTAAAGACCGCCACCTACCGCAGCTGCAATACCTACACCGGATGCGATTGCTGCTGGTGTTCCGATACCAAAGGCAGATGCAATGAATGATGGAGCAATACCAATACTTCCTCCTATAGCTTGCGCCGTGAGTGCGTTCAAGCCCGTAATTGCTCCTGCGGCTCCCACGCCGGCACCGATTGCAGCACCCAGCTTTGGATGTCCAAATTTTTCGCCGATCAAGTATCCGCCGACACCGCCCGCGAGTGGGGGGATTCCAAAAGCACCCCATGTCGCTGGCGTCACGCCCGTCAGGGGAGTCAGTCCACCGCTTGCGAGTTTCCCACCCATTGTTAGGTACGTTGGCAACACTCCGACTGCACCCGTCGCAGCCGCTGCCCATGCGGTACCGCTCACAATATTTTCATGGCCTTTCACATGTTCTGGAACATGAAGATGAGGACTCAAGACTGGCTCATGCAACGTTTGAGTATTAACCACCTCAGGCAGTTGTGGCCATTGCTGTCTTGCGACCGGAAGTTCGGGAGAAACTGATTCTGGATCACCAAGGACTCCTCTGTTCCTCAGTTTTTCGCCAAGTTGATTGCGATAGTCAGCGATATTGAAAATGTCTCCACGATTACGCGGATTAGACTCGGGCCCTTCGTACGGATTTGTGTGTTGGTCGTTTCTGTTTATCATTTCTCCTTATTATAGCGGATTTTGGGCTTTTAGAGAAGAGCCGTTTATTCGCTGTATCACGCAGCCGGG
>CAZUFJ010000112.1:0-2919 GCA_964619805.1 uncultured Candidatus Peribacteria bacterium
GTAGCCTTGGGTCTCCGCTTCGCTGCTGGACCAGGGACCGACCTCGGAGAAGACCGCTGGATTGTCGTTGTCGAGGATAAGCTCGAAGGAGGACAAGGGATTCGTAGAAATATCCCCCACCCGCACCAACCGAATGGCATCGGAGACGACATATTCATTCGCATCATTTGTGAGCTTGATGACGATGTTGCCGCTTGTGATGTCGAAGATACCGATGGATTGGAACGGCCAGCCATTCACGAGAACGCCATTCGGAACATTTTCTTCGCTGATGCGAACCGTGCCGCGATTGATGGTGCCATCAAAGATGGTGAACGGCGCATTGCTCGCGCGATTGTTGTGGTGCGTCCACGTTGCATGCACTTCGTAGCGGCCGGCGGGAATCCCCTCGGCACGCCATGTCGCGATAGCCGATCCATCACCTTTCGGGATGTAGCGGTAACTCTTCCCGTTGTAGCCTTGGGTCTCCGCTTCGCTGCTGGACCAGGGACCGACCTCGGAGAAGACCGCTGGATTGTCGTTGTCGAGAATTAGTTCAAATGGTGGATCGACTGCAACGGCGATCATCGGGATACCAAGAGGAAGAAGACTGCCGAGCAGCGAACAACCCGTGAGGATCGCTATGCGTGATCGAGTGGGACGCATGAGAGTGGGAGGAGTAATTAGGACCCCTCATGCTACGCGAACTTTGGGATACGTCAAATGATTTTGGCTTACTTAAGGCAAAACGCGCCGCGCAGGCGGGGCTAGGCCAGCTTAAGCTACGAGGGCAGATGGATATGACGATACTACACGCAAAATGCTATACTGCTTCCCGTGTTCCGCGACGATGAAAACGATGTGCCGGTATCCAGCTCTCATGAGAAATATTTCTCGCGTTCGGATAAGGGCAAGAAATTTGAGCGCGAGCGCAAAGCGGCAGAGAAGGGAAAGCTGAAGAGCCAAGTGGAGCGACAGAAGCTGAAGCAGGAACTCGCAGGAAAGCTCGTTCCGCCGGACGATGCTGATGCAACGAAGGAAGATCCGAAGAAGGCAGTCACGTTCGGCACAAAGACACGCGAGCAGGAGCTGAAGGCAGGTATCGAGACGGCGCTCCGGAAAAGTGATCCCGATGCGCTGATCAACGAAGGAAAACGGCAGCAGGCCGCAATGGACCAGGCACAGATCGAGGAACAGGCGGATCAGAACGGCTAGAGACAAGATTGCAATTTTCTGGGGTGAGGCATTAGAATGCCAGGTAGGATTCCTCTCCCCAATTTCTCATAGCCGCTCTCTTCACGTCCCCCGAATCGCCTTCACTCCTGAAAAGTATTCCCGGAAAAATCGCGATTGCCCTCGGCGTGATCGTTGTGGGAATCCTCGCGTACATCGCGATAGGAACGTCATCGCAGGAAAGCAAAATGAATTTCGGTGCGCGGCAGAGAGTGTCCGCTGCATCCACGCTCCGAATGAGCCTGCCGGAGGCGATGAACCAGCGGAGCGTCGAGGAGAATTTTGAATTACCCGCGGGGATCACGGGTACAACACGCTTCGAAGGGAACGTGCTCGTCTTCGATCCGGAAGGAACACTGGCAATTGGCGAGGAATACACGTTCCGCATTGCCCGCTTAGCGCTGACATCAAAAAATACCCCGATCGGCCGCGATCTGGAATATGTGTTTGAGGCAACCGGGAAGCCGATGCTCTCGGCGCAATTGCCGCCGAAGGATGCGGTGGATGTCCCTACGAATACAAAGATCACATTGATCTTTGATCGTCCGATGATCCCGCTGACAGAAGTGCAGGGCCGCGGTGCGGAGCGTCGCTTGCAGGATTGGAAGGTGGAAATTCGTCCGGCGGTTGCGGGCCGCTTCCGCTGGCTCGGTACGACGACGGTGGAATTTTTACCGGATGAAGGGCTCGACCCGGCAACGCGCTACACCGTCTCCGTCCCCCCTGGAATTCCGACGGTGAACGGCGACACGACGGAGGATGATCTCTCGTGGAACTTCGAAACGGTGCGTCCGCAAGTCAATATGACGGAAACGCCGACGAACTCGCGCTTTGTGGGGCCCACGTCCACCTTCCCGCTGATGTTCAACCAAGAAATGGATTTGGCGAAAGCGAAATCTTTTATTGTTCTCACGGAAGAAAAACCGGGTGATGCCCGCAAGACCCAAGAGCGAAAAGAAGCGCGCATGTCCAAGCTTACGGAAAGTGGTGCTTCATCGACATCGGAAGGTACCGATGCACTCCCCGTCACTCTTTCGTACGGCGTCACCGAAACCGACGGACGCAAAGTACAGGACAGAATGACGATTGTTGTGAAGCCGAACCTGGCGCTTCAATTGAATACGCCCTACGTCCTCACGGTGGAACAGGGCATCCGCGGAGCAAGGGGAGACCTGGGCAGCAAGGAAGATATTGTTTCGCACATTCGCACGGTCTCGGACCTGAGTGTTGAGAGTGCGAACTTCGAATACGGCAGTAACGTGAACGTGGTCTTTTCGCAGCCTGTGGATTTCGAGAGCTTGAAGGGCGCGATCACGATGACGCCGGAACCGGCAGAATGGAAAGATATTTCGTTCAGTCTCGATGATTGGAACGAAAGCCGTACCGCCACGTTCTATCCGAACCTGGAACCGAGCACCACCTACAAGGTGACGTATACGACGAAGATCCGCGACACGTTCGGACAGCATCTGAAGAAGGACTACGTGCAGACATTTGCGACGGAACCGATTCGTCCCCAGGTCTTCATCTACTCCAACGGCGAATTCGGATTCTTCGAGCGCGCGAAACCGCCGGTGTACTACATCAATGATATCAACGTGAGCCGCGTCGATATCGCATTTGCACGCCTGACACTGAAGGATTTCTTGTCGCTGCGACGGCAGCGCAAGGAAGATTGGACTTCCACCGCAAACTTGGCTGGCAAAC
>CAZUFJ010000113.1:0-12586 GCA_964619805.1 uncultured Candidatus Peribacteria bacterium
TGCGATTGTTGAACCATTCTTACAAGATCCCCGGATCACCTTCACCCGAAGCACACATCGTCTCGGTATCGGAGGCAATTGGAATGTGTGCCTTCGTAAAGGAATTGAAAGCGGAGTGCCGTACATCCAATTTCTCTTTCAAGATGACACATGGAATCCCGAATACCTGGCACGCGCGATTTCAGCACTGGAGAAAAATCCCTCCGCAGGACTCGCCGCCGTAGAGCATCGCTATGTGTTCGAGGGCGAGATCGCAACGCGTGCGCTCTATGAAAAAGTGCCGAGCATTCGACGCGAGGTGCTGAAGCCCGGCCTGAATAACAGCCATGCACTGCTTCGCACATGGATCGAGCGTGAGCTCCACCCGAATTTAATTGGTGAACCAAGCTTCGTGATGATCAGACACACACTCGCGGAAGAGGTCGGCTTCTTTGACCAAGGAATGCCACAGTTCCTCGACGTTGAGTACTGGCTTCGCTGCCTCGCGCGCATGGACGTTGCGTTTGTGCCGGAGGAAAGCGGCGCATTTCGCGTGCACCCTGCGGGCGCAAGCGCGCAGAATTTTGAAAGTGGTGCGGGGATGTATGATCGTCTCATGTGCTTCGAGCGCGTGATCCAGACTCTTCCACGTGGAACCGAGCGCTCAACTGCAATTGCCGCACGCAAGCGAGCATTGGTTTCCATGATGCGTAAGTTCCTCCAGAGAAAAAAGAAAGGGGCATCAATGCCTGCACGTGGTATGAGCAAACTTATTATGTTTGTTATGCGTCATCCCCTGCTCATTGGAATGTCACTCTTGCACGCAGCGACAAGTAAATACCATTCGCCTTTCGCTACTGGAACTGCTTCATGAGTTGACTTACATCCTGCAACACAACCTCCTGTACCGGTGTCGTCTTCTTCCCCTGTCGAGGAACTAAGCGCTCTATGTAATTTGGGGTCTTCTCATTCTGATACAAGATGCCCGTCGCAATGCGATCGGATGTCTCGGTTGCGAGTGCGCGCGCTTTTTTGAAATCCGCGGGGTCATGCCCCTCCGCATTCGCATCGTAGACACGTGCCTGCAGCCAGTCGTGCGTCGCAAATTTGTTGTAGGTCGGACATGCTTGCAGAATATCCACGAACGCAAAGCCGCGATGCTGTATCGCAGCGCGAAGCACCAGCGTCATTTGCGCAATATCGCCGCTAAACGTGCGTGCAACAAATGTCGGCTCGAGTGAGAAGACAAAATCCATTGAGGGAAGCGTCTGTTCGGGGATGCCGTTGGGTGATGTATTCATTGCAACCCCTTGCGGTGTGAGCGCACTCGCCTGGCCCGTGGTGAGGCCGTAATTCCCATTATTGTGGAGGACGAACACAATCGGATAATTGCTGCGGATACCGTGGACCAGGTGACCAACACCCTCCGAAAATGATGCGCCATCGCCGCCGAACGCGAGGACGGGGAGCAGAGGGTTCCCCATTTTCGCGCCCGCTGCGAACGGAATCACGCGGCCGTGAAGGCCGTGAAAACGATAGCCGAGAAGCTTGTCGCTCATGTTCCCGTGACAACCGACGTCGTAACACAGAAGCACCTGATGGGGATCAATCTTCTCCTCCGCGAGTGCACGTTTTACCGCGGTCCAGATGCCGTAATCACCGCATCCGTCACACCACGTGCACGGGGTAGCAGTGTGATAGTCACACATGCGCTTCGCCGTCGCTGGATCTAAGGGAATGGACATGATAGGGCTAGGGCTAGGGCTAGGGCTAGGGCTAGGGATAGGGATAGGGATAGGGCTAGGGATAGGAAGTGGAAGTAAGAAGCGTTGCAAGTTCGTCGACAAAGAACGGACGGCCGTTGGCCTTCAGGATTTTTTCTTTGAATGTCATGCCGCAGGTTTGTGCGATAAGCATGCCGAGCTGACCTTGGTGGTTTTGCTCAATCAGGATGATGCGTTTCGCTTTCCCTGCGACGCGTTGAAGCAGATCGATCTTGAGCGGCCACAGGTAGGTGTAGTGGAGATAGCCAATTTTGGACTTAGGGCTTGGGACTTGGGACTTAAGAACATCAAGGATGACTCCCTTGTTACTCCCCCAGCTCACAATCAGACAATCCAGAGCGGGTTCTCCTTTGTCCTCTGTCCTAAGTCCTCTGTCCTTTACATATAACTCTGGCTCCGGCAGATCGCGCTTGATTGCCTCCATCTTGCGCATCCTTTTCTCCATCTGCGCCGTAGCGTTTTCGCCGCTTTCATCCACATCCCCGGACGCATTGTGCTCATCACTCTGCGCGCAGTAGGTCGCGGCAACGGCTCCCGGCAGCCACCTGGAGCTGATGCCATCCTTTGCATTTGGATCGTAGCGATCCTCGCTTTTCAATTTCGCAAGTTTTGCCGGGTCAGTGACGAGGAGCCCACGATCGAGCTTCGTTTTCTTCTGATCGAACGCGGGCACCGTGTAGATCGCCTCTGCAATTTGCTTATCGGTAAGGACGATCACGGGCGTCTGGTATCGCTCCGCCAAATTAAATGCCTCGGGCATCAGGCGAAATGAATCCTCGGCATCGCTCACGGAAAGGACGATGCGCGCGAATTCGCCGTGCGCGGAACCTACCGCAAGCAGCAGATCACCTTGTCCTGTCCATGTGGGGAGCCCCGTCGCAGGCCCGGGGCGCTGCGCGAGGACAATGACGATCGGATTTTCGATCATGCCGTCGAGGGACACCGTTTCCGTCATCAGATCGAACCCGCCACCGGAGGTCGCGGTCATCGCGCGGGCCCCCGCAAACATCGCACCGCTTGCGACCTGCGCCGCTGTGATCTCATCCTCCGCCTGTTTCACCACCATACCCGTTTTATTTTGAATTTCCGCGACGTATGAAAGCAGCGGCGAGCTGGGTGTCATCGGATACCCCGCATACACGCGGCATCCCGCATGGACGAGCCCGAGCCCCATCGCCTCGCTCCCCGTGAGGAGCAGGAAATTTTGAAACGATGGGTTCGGATCCGGCAGCTTCCCCGCCCATGTGCGAACCGCCCCGGCTTCCTTCACCCATGCGGCGGCGCGGTCGATTGCCGCAAAATTCTGCGCGAGGAGTTTTTCCCCTTTGTGACCGAATTGCTCGCGCGCGAGCTCCTGGAGCTCTTTTCCACTCTGCCCAAGGAGCGTCCACACGACGGATGTGATCAACATGTTCCCAAGCACGAGCGGCGCCTGCATGTCTTTCAGCATTTGCTCCGTTGGCATACAGAAGACGGAGACCCCACGTTTCTTCAATTCCTTTTCGGTTGCTGGTGGAAAGACAAAATCACTCGATTGATGGAGGATCACGCCCCCTTTTTTCATGTCAAGCGCGTTTTTTTCGAGCCCGTGATGATTGAAGCACACCAGGATATCCACGATCGTTTCCGTGCTCTCAATTTTTTCATTCGCGATATCCAATTGGTAACTGGAATGCCCACCCTTGATGAGCGACATGTACTCGCGGTACCCGAATACGCAGTACCCCGCGCGCTTGATGCCCTTGCCGCACATCTCGCCAACGGAGTTCACGCCCTGACCTTGTGCCCCGGTAATTTTCAAAGAAACACGCATCAATGGATAAAGGAAAATAGCTCGCACAAGGTCACCCCGAGCGAAGTCGAGGGGGGTGCGCCCGTGATTTTTAGGGAGACCCTCATGCGATCTTGCGAAGGAATATCTCACCCCACTCTCGAATTTTCTCTTCCTGCCCATAGGGTTCGTTTACAACTGTGAGAGGTTCAACGAAGAGCTCACCACCATGTTCTGCGATAAAGTTTTTCAGGTGCTCCCCCGCATGTGCCGTGTAGCGATAGCGCGAATCACCGAGTGCAATCACGGCGCAGCGCTTTTTTGAAAGTTGTACGTCCTTCGCACGTTTGCGAAATAGCTCCTCCATTGCGGGGTGCAGCTGCCCCTCCGTTCCACCGGTGTTCCATGTGCCCGAGGCAAGGATCAGGATATCGCCTTTCAGGAAATCCTCAGGCTGCGCGTTTTCCGCACGTATGAACGAAAGCATGTGATCCGGCGAAGTTTTGCGCAAAAATTCCTGCAAGACGCTGATGACATACTCCGTATGTCCAGATCCCGTTGCGTAAAGAAAGTAGATGCGCATCAGTAGCGTGAATTGTAGCGTGAAGAGGATGACCGCAGAACCGTTAAGAGCTGCATAAGCGTGAAGTTGAATATACACTTAAAATGTGTTATAATTATAGTACGGGCAATTTCGCTGTTTTTCCGCCAAACTCACACACATGCTGTATCCCGGATCTATCGCCGTCATCGGTGCGAGCGCGACGCCGGGCAAGGTGGGACATGCGATTCTGAAGAATCTGCGAACCCAAGGATTCAAAGGAAAGGTCTTTGCAGTCAATCCCAAAGGCGGCGAAATCCTCGGGGAGGAATCTTTCAAGAGTATCGCCGATCTACCCTCAGTACCCGATCTCGCTGTTGTCGCTACCCCCGCAGCAACCGTTCCAGGAATCCTTCAGGAATGCTCGAAGCGAGGCGTCAACGACATCATCGTGATCAGTGCGGGATTTTCAGAGACGCACACCGAGGAAGGAGCAACGCTTGAAAAAGAAATTCAAAAGATCGCAAACACGAAGAACCTCAATGTACTCGGACCCAATTGTTTGGGGATGCTCCGACCATCACTTCACATGAATGCATCGTTTGCGAAGGAACTCCCACAAGCTGGCGGCGTTGCTCTGGTCAGCCAATCCGGCGCACTCGCCGTCGCTGCGATGGATTCCGCTTCATCCTATGGAATCGGATTCAGCGCAGTCCTTTCGATTGGGAATAAAGCCGTCATGAATGAGTCAGATATTTTAGAGATGCTCGAATCAGATGCCGAGACGCGCGTCATCGGTTTGTATTTGGAAAGCATTATTGATGGACGAACATTCTTGGAGGTTGCTGCACGAGTTTCTCTGACAAAGCCGATCGTGCTCCTGAAAGCAGGGACCTCGGAATCAGGAAAGCGAGCAGCAGCATCGCATACGGGTGCACTCGCCGGAACCGATGCGGGCATCCGCGCCGCGTGCGCAGGGGCTGGCATTCATAGAGCCGCTGATATGGAGGAATTTTTTGACCTGCTCACGGTGCTTGGGTCTGAGCCACCGCTCCAAACGGAGAAGATCGCAATCATTACGAACGCGGGTGGCCCCGGAATCCTCGCAACAGATGCCGCAGAAAACCTCGGCCTTCAGTTACCTGCATTGCAAAAACGAACACAAGAGACACTCACGGCTGCACTCCCCGCTGCGGCAAGTTTCGGAAATCCGATTGATGTCCTCGGCGATGCCGATGCCGCGAGATTCCGCGCGGCAATCGAAGCCGCAGGTGATGACAAGAATATTGATGGGCTCTGCGTACTCCTGACCCCACAGGTGATGACACCATCCGAAGCCATAGCGACATCGCTCCTCGAATGGCAGAAAAGCCATTCGCTGATGCCAGTCGTCACCTCCTTTATGGGTGGTGATGCTGTCAGACATGCACGCGCGATCCTCCGCGAGGGCGGTATCCCCTGCACCGAAACTCCGGAGCGTGCGCTTCGTATGCTTGCGGCGCTTAAAAAATCGACCGATGCACCAAAGAAACAGGCGAAGCCTTTGACCACGAAGAATTCGCCACTCAAGGGACATGCAAAGGGGCTCATGACTGAGGAGGAAACGGCAACGCTCTTTGCCGCGTTCGGTCTTCCAATGCCGGCCCAAGCGATCGCAACGAGCGCAGCAGAGGCAGCAGGCATTGCAAAGCGGATTGGATTCCCCGTGATTGCGAAGGTCAGCAGCCCCGATATCCTCCACAAAACCGATGTCGGTGGCGTGCGCGCAAACCTGCGCGATGCGGATGCAGTGGAAAAAGCATACGAAGAGATCATCGAAAATATTTCAAAGAATGCACCGAAGGCAGATGTCCGCGGCGTGCTCATTCAGCAATTTTTGCCGATCGGTGAGGAATTCATCGCGGGTGTGATTCGCGATCCTTCGTTCGGTCCGCTCGTGATGGCAGGACTTGGTGGTATTTACGCGGAACTATTTGCAGACACGACGTTCCGCATGGCCCCCCTTACTGAAAAAGACGCGTATGCGATGCTCACGGAATTGCATAGCTGGAAGTTGCTGCTCGGTATGCGTGGCCGTCCGCAGGCCGATATCGATGCGCTGGTGCACCTGCTCGTGACGCTCGGAAATCTGGCAACGGCGTGTCCCGAGATCCGCGAGCTCGATGTGAATCCGGTGCTCGTTTCAAGCAAAGGCATCGTCATCGCCGATGCGAAAGTGATCGTCGGATAGCTTGCGGGCCTGAGCTTCGCATTGTAACCTCGGCCCATGAAGCTCAAAAAGCTCTTTGCACGGGCGGTGGAAATCGGCATTGCGGCTGACCCTCGCGGCAAAAAGCTCATTGAGAAAACGCTCAAGAAGCAAAAAGAACGACAGAAGAAGCTGGAGGGAAAGGAGAAGGAGCTGTTTGATGAGGAGCGAACCTGGAACCCCTACAGTGATTCCCGCATTCTTTTCGGAACAGGAGAAGAGGATGTCACGCGCCTGATGGTCGGTATCGATATCGAGACGCAGGAATTTTTACTGGCAGATCGGCTGCGCGAACGAGGCGAGAAGATCGACTGCGTGCTGATTCACCATCCGGAGGGCCGTGCGCTCGCGGATTTGGATAAAGTGATGCCGCTGCAGGTCGACGTGTATGCGAAGGCCGGTGTTTCGATCAACCACGGTGAATCGCTCCTGCGCCCACGCATGGACCGCATCTGGCGCGCGATCCACGCGGATAACCTGTTTCGCAGCGAGCGAGCTGCGGAGCTGCTCGGCATCCCCGCATTCGGCGCGCACACGATCACGGATAACTTGGTCTGGCGCTACATGGAGAAAGTGATTTGTTCCAAAGAATTCGACGATCTGAGCGAGATCGTAAACGCACTCGGCGATATCCCCGAGTACGCGTACTACGCAAAGAAAGGAAACCCGCCGATCATCATCAATGGCAGTGCTGGCAGCCGCCCGGGGAAATTGGTCGCGACGGAATTCACCGGCGGCACGAACGGGCCGGAGGAATTCATCGAGCGCCAATCCGCAGCGGGTGTCGGCACGATCCTCGCAATGCACTTCACGGAGAAGGAGGTGGAAGAAGGCAAGAAGCACCACGTGAACATGATTCAGTGCAGCCACATGGCTTCGGATGCGATCGGCATCAACCTGTTGCTCGATGAGCTCGTGAAGGAAGAAAAGAAGCTCTCGACGCTCGATGTGTCGGGCTTCGTGCGCGTGAAACGAAGATAGAGGAAATAGAAGGAAGAGAGGGAATAAAAGAAATAGAGGAACAAAAAAACTTTCCTTTGCTTCCGTCTATTACCTCTATTACGTCTATTTCTTCTCTTTCCTAAATTTTCACCGAGATCGCCATTCTTCGAAGTGTGCCAAAGAGCTCTACTAAACTTAAGAGGAAGATTATTACAGCGAAGCTCATCTCCATCTCCATCTCTTTCCTCTATTTCGTCTTCTGCAGGATCGCCGCGAATGCAGCCGGTTCGTGGATCGCGAGCTCCGAGAGAACCTTGCGATTCAGACCAATCTTCTGCTTCTTCAATGCTCCTGCAAACTTGGCGTACGTTGTGCCATCGGCACGCAGTGCCGCGCTCAAGCGGACGATCCAGAGAGCGCGGAAATCGCGCTTCTTGAGGCGTCGGTCGCGGTACGAGTTCTGCCCCGCTTTGATCACCGCTTCATTCGCTTTCACGAACGTCGCGCTGCGCATGCCGCGGTAGCCCTTTGCGAGGGTGCGGATCTTCTTATGTCTGCGGTGCCGGACGATGCCGCGTTTGACTCGCATAGTTAGAGATAAGGAACGAGAGCTTGTACCCGCTTCATGTCGACACTCTGTGTCACGATGGTGCGGTTCATGCGCTTCTGGCGCTTATGTTTCTGCTGCAACAGGTGGCTGCGGCCACGACGTTTGAACGCGATGCCACCGCCTCCGGTCTTGCGGAATCTCTTCTTTGCGCCGCTGTGGGATTTCATTTTCGGCATGGGCGAGGAATCATAGACGCTTGATTTGCCTTTTGCAAAGGCATTTAGACCATTTTTCATACGTTTCCTCGTTGATTGGTTTATTCGTTTATTCGCAGAAGGCTGGTCTAAATAACGAATCAACGGAAGCAGACTATTTCTTGGGCCTCAGGATCACGATGAACGAATTCCCCTGGAGTTTGATCTCCTGCTCGACCTCGGAAACATCTTTTAATCCCTCCACCATCCCCTTGATCTTCTCGCGCGCATAATCCTTGTTCGCCATCTCGCGGCCGCGCAACCGCACCGAAAATTTCACCAGGTGACGCTCTGCAAAAAATTCCTTTGCCCGCTCGCTCAAGCGCTCCAGGTCATGCTTTTCGGTGCGGAATCCGAACCGGAGCATCTTCACCTCCACCTGCTTGCTGTGGCTGCGCTGCTTCTTCTCCTTCTTCTGCAATTGATACAGGTAGTGTCCGAATTCCCCGATCTTCACGACGGGGGGAACGGCCTTGGGCGACACCTCGATCAAATCCATTTCCTCGGCGCGGGCGCGCTCGATCGCTTTTGCAATCGGAAGAACTTCCGTCGCCCCGTCTTCAGCGATGAGCATCACTTCCGGCACGGTGATCTGTTCATTGATGCGTGGTCGCCGCTCCAGTTTCCGCTGGGGTTCATACCGATGTCGTTGTCGCAAAAGGAAAAATGGGGAAGTGGGCCTAGGGAAGCGTACGAATACCTGCCCCTTCCGTCAACGCGAATACACTGCAATTGTCAGCTCCACCTGGAACGTTCCGGCCGGCAATTCCCGCACCGACGCATTCTTAATGCTTGCATACTGCAGCGGCCAGAGCGAAGCGGAGGAGAGGCGCAGTCCAATGGGACCCTGGAGGACTGCAACCGCCGAGGAAAGTTCTTCGGAAGACATGATCACCGTTTGCAATGACGCAAAACCCTGAGGCGAAAACGCGCGGCGCAGATACTCCTCCGCCGTGAGCGAGTCGGCGCTATACGCAAGAACGTCAGTTGCCAGAAATTGCTCGAGCGCCACAATGCCCGCGGGATTTTCGGATTCGGTTTTTCGAAAGAGTACGTTTCGTTCTTCCACCGTGAACATGTCACCGAGCGTCAGATGCCCCATGAGCCCGATGCTCGAGAGCATCGTATCGACGCCCTTGCGCGTGAGTTCCGCCCGCACCTTCACGTCTTGGACATAGAGCTGCTCGGATCCGACCGTCGTAACACTTCGCTCGTCGATCTCCACGGGGAACATTGTCCGAAGCATCCGCTCTTTTTCCAAACTCGATTGCAGAATTTCAAAGAACGCGAGCAGGCGATCGAGATCGCCCCCCTTGGGGAGCACCGCGACCCTGAGGCGCTCTGCATCGGAGCCAACCCTGGTTGCGGCATGGAGCTCCGCGACTTCGGCTTGCTGCTGAAGAATGCGAAGCCGCGCCTCCAGTGCAGGAATCCGCGCCGCGATCGGCAGTGCCGCGCTCATGTCACGCAGTGCCGTCGCGTGAGCGAAGGCAAGGAAGATCGAAAGGAGGATCAAGAGTATCGTCGCCGCCGTGACGAAGCGTCGCGAGTGAAGGAGCCCGATGATCGCAAGGATGGTCTTCATCGGAATGTCGCTTCAATGATGAAAGGTGAGTGAGGGCCATACGGACCGTCTTCGCGCATAAAGCGCGGAAGCGCGACCTCGGCGAAGATCGGATCTTTGGTCATTTCCTCGACGAATTGCGCGAGCAGCGTCATGCTGCGCGCGCCCACGAACCGGACATCACCTTCGATCATGAGAGATTGTTCCTCGGCGTCATACGTAATTGCATCCAGGTGAATCGCATCCGGCTGATCGATGATCGCGTCCGATTTTTTCTGCAACGCCCTTCGCAATTCTGAAAAATTCGATGTGGATTCTCCCGCATTCGCGAGCGCCGCGTAGCGAGCATCGTGAAACGGCAGCACCGCGGATTCGCGCCTAGCCGAAGCATCCGTGACCTTCGATTCCAAATCAGAGCGAAGCTCCTCGAGATCCTTGAGTGACCGGAGCGACCCCTGCACTTCCACTCTGGTGAAGAGCGGCAGGAGAAGCGCAAAGGACAAGAGGAGAAGACCCGCGAGCACCGCAGCAAAGAGGAAGAGCGGGCCTTGCGACCGCGCTGCGAGCGCGCGAATCGTCGCGGCATTTGTGACGGAATGGATGTGTTTGAGTTGCATGGGTTTCCTCTTATTATAGCGGATTTTACGTGGTTTTGGAAGTAGAGAATCTCCTCTACACTCTCCTCAATTCATTCCCCCTCCCCCGTGGAAGAATTGCTCCAGAAATTGCAGGATCTTGCGTCCGCCATCAACACGGGGAAGGACTCTCTTTGAGGGACGCGGCATCCCGAAGGAAATCACCGCCCTCGAGAAACGCACGGCCGATCCAAATATTTGGGCGGATCAAAAAGCTGCGAATGAACTTTTTGCGAAGCTAAAAATTCTGAAGAAGCAGTGGGAGCCCATTGCGACCCTCGCGCAGGGCACATTGGAACTGCTGGAGCTCACGAAAGCATCTGTACAGGAAGACGCGGCGGAGCTTACGAAGGAATATGAGAAACTCGCAGCAACGTGGAAGGACATCGAGACGCAGATCTACCTGTCGGGGGAATTCGATGCGGGCAATTGCTACTTGACCGTGAGCGGCGGCGCAGGCGGTACCGAAGCGCAGGACTGGGCGGCGATGCTGTTTCGGATGTACCTACGGTACGCGGAACGGAAGGGGTGGCGGACAACACTGATCGAAAAGACAGACGGCCAGGAGGCGGGTATCAAATCCGCAACCGTGCGCATCGAAGGGGCGATGACGTATGGAAATCTGAAGTGTGAGAAGGGCACACATCGATTGGTACGACTTTCGCCGTTCAATGCAAAGAACTTGCGGCAGACGAGCTTCGCATTGGTCGAGGTGCTGCCGGAAATTCCGGAGACCGCAGAGGTGGCGATCAACCCGAATGATTTGAAGGTCGACACATTCCGCAGCGGGGGGGCGGGGGGGCAGAACGTGAACAAAGTGGAGACAGCCGTACGCATCACGCACCTGCCGACCGGGTTTGTGGTTGTGTGCCAGAGCGAGCGTAGCCAATTGCAGAACCGCCAACAGGCGATGAACATGCTGCGTGCGAAATTGCTGGAAAAGCAGCGGTCGGAGGAACTCGCGCAGAAGAAGGAACTGAAGGGAGCGTCACAGAGCGCGGATTTCGGACAGCAGATCCGCAGCTACGTGCTGCACCCGTACCAGATGGTGAAGGATGTGCGCACAGACATGGAAACAAGCGACACTGCGGGAGTTTTGGATGGAGGTATCCAGGCGTTCATTGATGCGGAGCTGAAAAGAGAGGCACGAGCGTAAGTGTCACGAAACGACAAAAAAACACCTCCGCATGGAGGTGCCTTTTTGTAGAAACCTACGAAAGGCTTACAAATCGCAAGGACGGACCGTCACGCGGCCGTTCTCCTTGGCGCGGTTGCCCGCTTTCTTTACTGCCTCCTCAACAAACGCGGAGACGCCTTCCGGGAAATCACCGGCAGTCATCATTCCGTGCTTCTTGAGAAGCTCCTTGATAGCAGAGGCTACGACGTAGCTCATAAGAAGGATGGAAAGGAATAAAACAGGGGGGATTCTACGGAGGCCACGGAGACCTCCGCAAGTGGATTTTTATGAACATTTCGGCGATTTGATGGGAAAATCCGGTTGCAAACGGGAAAGAAGGTGATGTGAGGGAAACACTCCACTAGGCATAAGAATGTGAGTTTTTGGCTTAATAGAGACGTTTATAGAACATTTTTGACCATTAACTGATAGTAAGATGCATACCTGTAACCAAGTTTTCCTTTTTCATCTTATTCCAAGATTTTACCTGCATTTCCCTCCTTCGGGCTTGAAGGAGGGTGGGATATTCCTCGGAATAGACTATTTGAATAGGTCTCCGGTACCGGGTATATGTTGCACCTCTCCCCTCATTATGTCTCTTTTCTCGTGCATTCAAATCAGAACAAGATCCCGTATATAAAGATCCATCACTACAGCGCGCAAGATAGAAATAAAAATGCATTGTTTATAAGTATACCTCACCTTTCTTGCAAAGATCTGTTTATTTCTGCCCCTCGGCTCCTCGCTTCGCTCGTCGCTCGGGACACTCGTCTCGGCGCATTGCTGGTCGGAGCACCGAAGGTGCGTAGACCACGAGAAATGATTGGATTGAAAGGGTCGGAGGTTGTGTGCCCCTCGGCTCGCTCACTGCGTTCGCTTACTCGGGGCACTCGACTCGTGACGCACATAACCGTAGACCACGAGCGAGCCTCATGAACGAAGTGAATGAGGCGAGTCGAGTGGCGGTGAGAGAGGGATTCGAACCCTCGAACCCCTTTTGGGGGTTACTCGATTTCGAGTCGAGCGCCTTCGACCACTCGGCCATCTCACCGCGCGGGATTCTACACGAAACTACGAGGATGGCGTTTCAAAAAACAAAACTGTAGGACAGAAATATTTCTGTCCTACAGTTTTGTTTTTT
>CAZUFJ010000114.1:0-4212 GCA_964619805.1 uncultured Candidatus Peribacteria bacterium
AATTACCATTGGAATACGCGGTAGAAATGAACAGATTAATCGAATTAGAAATGGAAGGTTCGGTGGGATGAATTGGTCACATTGACCCTGAGCGAGCATAGCGAGTCGAAGGGTGAATGGCTTCATCGAGCCGATTGTGCGGCTCCTTCCTTTGGAGTATGCCGTTGAGATGAATAGATTAATCGAATTAGAAATGGAAGGCAGTGTTGGTTGAGGTAGCCGGCAACAAGAACCAATTAAAAAAGTTCCTTTTGATGCGCACGTGTGTTATTTACGGCAATCGAAGCGACGCTTCGCGTGAACGTATGAATAAAGTGTATCGCGGCATCCACCTTCGCTCTTGGGAAATCGATAGAATCAGGGAGCATGCCAACGCGTGAAGTAATATGTTCTTTTCGAAAACCCTTTTCTAAAAGTGCATTCATAGCTTGCTCCCTCGCCTCTAGGGTTCCATTCACAAGAATACGAATATCGAGATTCTCCATGTAGGTTTCTATGGCCGTACGAATGGGAACTACTACATCAATAGATGTAAGGTTTTCCTTTTTGTATTTTTTATACATTTCACCAAAGCCAATGACTGCACCCAAACCAACCTTCGTTGTTTGCTTGCCTTGTCCGTCAATGATAAGGAGTAGTTTATGCGAGTTAATTTCTTTGATGAGTTCGTTATCAGGAAGGTGCAGCTTGTTCAAGACATCTATCGCGGCATTCTGCTCGCCAATGTTTTTTGCAGCATTCCCAAATGCAATAATGTTGAGCGCTCGTCGGAGATGGTCTCGGTTGATCGACCCCGTAGCAAACGGAGGAGGTGAGGACTCTTCCTGCTCGAAGAGGCTTCTGCCAGTTTCAGTTGACTGAACCATCGAACAATATTATTACAACAAATAGTTTGTTTGTAAAGTGTCAAAATTATATAAATAAACCTTAATTTAAGCCTGTTATCCATCTTTTTGTAGTTTTAATCAATTAAAGAGCGGCCGCTAGGGTCGCTCTTTTCATTTCGAAATGAATGAAGTTATCGCAGGAGCGCGTCGATCACGGTGTCGTAATCGCTGATATCCATCGCGCCGACAAGCGACGTCGCGATTCCTTCGCGGCTGACGATGAAGACCGTGGGCACGCCCGTGACGTCGTAGCGCGCAGCAACCGCGACATCGAGGTCAATGACGGGCTTCTTCTCGTGGCTCTGGAGACAGAGCCGCACATCGGCGCCGAGTTCCTTGGCCCAATCCACAATCTTCTTTTCCGTGAAGAGCTCCGAATCGGCAATCGCCTTCATCAGACGGTCGTGCAATTTCCATGCGACCTGGTCGTTCGTATTGCGCGAGCATTCCACCGCCTCGGCCGCGAGCATCGAATGCTTGTGATAGCTGATCGGGAAGCTGCGGAACACGTAGCGCACGTTGCCGGTATCAATGTAGTCGCGCTTGAGGGCAGGGTAGATGTTTTGCCATGCGATACCGCAGGCGGGACACTCGTAATCGCCAAATTCGACAATCGTGATCGGCGCATTGCGGTCACCGATGACGAGCGGATCCCCCTCCGTCAGTGCATAGAGGTGACGGCTGCCGAGGGCCTGCATGTTGAAGTTTCTCGCTTCCGCCTGCCGGAGGGTCGTACGTCGCGTTTGGTGATTGAGGCCCCGAGTCTCCACTCCATACGCCGTCGGCTTGCGCTCACTTCGGTATCCCGATGGCGTGCGATTCTGCATCATACCCTGGCGTTCATAGGGCGCGACTTCTGGCTTCGATGGTTCCTCTCTCTCCCACGGCTCTACGGACTCCGGCTTCTCCAACGTCTGTTCAACATCTGAATCCTCCCATGTCTCTTCCCAAACAGGCGCCTCCGACTCATTCGATCGGCAATCGCCCATGCAAATTTCCTCAGGGAGGCCGGTTGCCGTTACCTCCCTGTCGTAGAGCTTCATCACCTCCTCGAGCGTGATCAAGTTCTTCGGTGTTTCGACGTAGAGCACGCCGCCGGGCAAACGGTTTACTTTGTTTTCAATCGAAACATCGATGGAATCCGTTTTCACATTCGCGTCGTACTTCATAAAGAGCAACTCATTGATACTGTTCATATCAACCTTGATCGTCAGCTGCGTTTCGTCGCAGAGGCTGAAGTTGTCGCAAAGATCGTCAAGCATACGGCCTGCCTTCAAGCGGAGCGTATAGCTTATGCCCGCCTTCGTTTTGGATGACTCCATTGAAAATGCTTCGTTCTTCGAAACGTTTGTCCTGGATACCAGTGCGCCCAGCAGTTCTCTAAGCCCAGAAGAGACGTCCGCAGGAAGTTGATCCATGTCGAGCGGGACCATCAGCCACTTCTTTTGGTCAAAGTGAAAATTTAGCCGCTGGAAAATATCTTCGTAGTCTCCTTCGATCGCCGTCATGCGGATATAGATCGCTTTTTTTACCATCTTGAGTTCCCATTTCACTCGAAACTTTGCATCCCCCATAGCAACGTCCGTCGTCATCTTGGCCGAAACTTTCCCATTCATGATGGCATCGAGGCTCTTCATTCCCTCTGGGAATTCCTGGTTCCATGTAATCCACGATGTAAACCACACATCCCGCACCGGAAGTGAATAGCTCTTTGGGATATGCCCCCGGACCGTGATCACGTTCGATGTTGCAGGGTTATCGGCCTCGATCGCATGCCACAGGTCGCTCGGCGTCTGAAGCGCGGCAAGTGCCGAAAGTGGCTGCAGGAGCAATGCGCCAGCTGCGAGCAGCGCAAAGGACCGCTTCACGGTATGGAAGAAGGAAGACATGGAGGGGAGAGGAAGAAAATTCATTGATATTGCCGCGAAGTCTACGTGGTACACATTATTTGTTCAACGTAGAATGGCACGATAAGCTGAACTGAAGTTGCAAAGGTACACTACTCGTGTGGAAATAGCGGATGCGTACTCCCTCGGCCCAATTGCAGACTGCCCCGATAGGGCACTCGTTTCTCGGCTTCAGGAAGGGATTTCTGAGGGAATGAGCCTGGGGCTCATCCTCATTATTCCTCCTGGAGCCAGGCTCACCGACCCCATTCAGGTTCGCCAGACAGCATCCCGAGGGGTGTTTCTGGTCTTCGTCGGCAAGGATGCTCGGGTTTGCATCGCACATTCCATCGAAACCGAGGGGGAAATGGACTACCACATCAAGGTGGAGCTCGATCCGGGGGCGTCCCTCGAATTCCTATCGCTGCATCATGGAACAGGGGCGATCCATGTCCGGCAGGAGTCCACTTTGCATGCATCTGCGACGATGCGGTGGCAGAACGTGACGGCGGGGGCGGGGGAGATAGCTCAAGACATCTTTTCCCGTGCCCTTGGCAGAGAGGCGACGAGCGAAGTGAACTGGATGTTTGCAGCGAAGGGGAACGAGCGAAGCCTCCTCTCTGTCCGGAACGTATTTGAGGAGAAAGACGGAAGAGGGGAGGTGCGGATCCGTGGCATCGCGCGCGACTCAGCATATGTTACGGTGCGCGGAATGATCGAAATTGGAGAAAAAGGAGCGGGCACGAACACCTATTTGACCGAAGAGGTGCTCATGCTCGATCCCACCGCAAAAGTGGACGCGATTCCCGCGCTCGAGATTCGCACGAACGACGTGAAGGCGAGCCACAGTGCGACCGTCGCGCGCGTCACACCAGAGGAACTGTTTTACTTCGCATCGCGCGGTATTCCGAGTGGTATCGCCAAGGATATGTACGTCCGAGGATTCCTGGATGATTTTGCGAGCGACATTGCTTCCCCGGCTCTCCAGAGCCTCGCGTCGGCTCACCTTGCGACGATTGCCGCATAGGAAGGGTATACTCCGAAACATTCTCCCCTGATTCATGCTTCGTCGTACACTCATCACACTTCGGTCACTCGGTTCACACCGTCCCTTCGCAACATTCGCCCGATTTATATCGGCAGCGACGGGTCACCCGGCATCGTTCATGCTCGCAACCCTCGTGATCGTTGCATGGCTCGTGACGGGGCCGGTGTTCCAGTGGAGCGACACGTGGCAGTTGGTTATTAATACGGGAACAACCATCATCACGTTCCTCATGGTGTTCTTGATTCAAAACACCCAGAACCGCGACAGCATGGCGATGCAGATTAAGCTCGATGAGCTGATCCGATCGGACAAAGATGCGCACAATGCTCTGCTTGATTTGGAAAAATTATCCGAGCGTGAGCTCGTGGCAATTAAAAGTAAGTACGAACAA
>CAZUFJ010000115.1:0-6120 GCA_964619805.1 uncultured Candidatus Peribacteria bacterium
GGAAGGAAAAAAGATCTGATCTGTAGGACAGAAACGTTTCTGTCCTACAGATCAGATCTTTTTTCCTTCCCCTCGCAACACTCCTGTCACCTTTTCCTAACCTTCCGTACAGTCTCTTCCACGATGCTTGTCAGCTTCTCCCGAAACTGTCCCGATGAAAACTTCCGCGCGTGCTCGCGGATCGCGTCTCGATCGAATGTTTGTTGTTCAAAATTCTGTATCGCCGCTGCAAGCGCGTCCTCTGTTTGCTCCCTAAAGAACAGACCCGTTACTCCGTCACGCACCGTATCGAGTGCACCGCCCTCCCCGAACGCGATCACCGGCGTGCCGCACGCCTGCGCCTCGAGCGGCACCAGCCCCGCGTCTTCATGCGGCGGAAAGAGGAACGCACGCGCGTTGCTATACAGCGCGGGGAGGTCTGCATCGGCAACAAATCCGTGGAACGTAACCGTTTCGCCAGCCATTGCCCGAAGCCTCTTTTCTTCCTGGCCGCGACCGACGATCGTGAGCGGCAACTGCAAGCGATTTGCTACGTTGATGAGCAAGTCGAATCGCTTGTAGGGGACGAGACGCCCGACTGCCAAATATCCTTCGCGTTTTTTTTGCGTGAGTGGATCTGCAAAATATCGATCAGAAACTGGCGGGGGAAGCACGATACAATTTCTCGCGTACGTGCGTTCGATACGCTCCTCGGTTTCACGGGAATTTGCGATGAATTGATCGACACGCTTCGCAGTACTCACGTCCCAACGTCGAATTTTTTTTAGCGTTTTTTGAATGGGTTTTTGGAGAAGTTTTGGCACCCGAAAATCGCGCAGGTATTCGCTCTCCATCTCCCACGCGTAGCGCATCGGCGTGTGGCAGTAGCACATGTGCGCGGCGCCCGGTCGTGGGATCACGCCCTTCGCAACGGCATGCGAGGAACTGATGATCACGTCGAACGTTGTGAGATCGATTGCTTCAATCGCGCGTGGCATCCAGGGGAGCAGCAATTGGTGATGACGGAGGATCCGGTAGGGGAGCTGCAGAGAGCTCGTGCGGATGTCGGCATTTGCAAGCGGCCCGAGCGCGTGCGGCCGCGCGACAGTCGTGAAGATCGGGGCCGCAGGCCACAGCGCATGCAGCTCCGCGATCACGTGTTCCGCGCCGGCAAAAACCGTTAACCAATCTGCGACAATTGCCAGCTTCATATTGCCTATCATAACGTTAATTTGTTTATTCGTTATTTCGTTTATTCGACTCCATTTTCTCCGCGAGTAAACGAATCAACTAGTCAACGAATCAACGGAATGAAATTCCTCACGTATGATAGTGCTATGGTGCTCAGAAAGTCCTCGACCAGGCTCCCACGCAGGTTCAATCGGCCCGTCACGAAAGAGACGCGTGCGTTCGCCGCGCGGCGGCACGCCCGCCATGCAGATCAACGTCGCGATCGATGGCGGCGTCGGAAGCGGCGCGTGTCACAGCTCCTCAAAAACTGGGGCATCGCTCTCCGGCGATGGATCTTGCTCGTGATCGTCGGCTCCGCGCTCCTCTTGATCGGCCTCGTGCTCTTCTCACCGATCGTCCAAGTGCGCGAGATTCGCGTGACGCGCGATTCGGTGCGTGTGGATTCCGACCGCGTGCAGCGCGCGCTCGTGCCGATCTTCGGACGTCACCTGCTCTTCCTCTCCGCAACCGAAGTAACGGAGCTCGTGCGCGCGGCGGTGCCTGATCTCACGGACGTACAAATGGACAAGCAGTATCCGTCGCGCATCGTTGTAAAAATCACGATGGAGCCGCTCACTGCACGATTGCAAATCGATGCGCCGGAAGGGGATGCCGCCCCCGCTACGGCCACGGGCGCTTCTGTCACTGCGGCCGATTTCCTGACGGTCGGCGGCCGCTACGTGACGCACCCGACGCCCGGAAACGCCGGGGATTTGCCGCTCATTCGCATCGTTGATTGGGGCGTACGTCCGGAGCCCGGGACGCTCCTCATCACCCCCGAACTCCTGGCTGCGCTCTATGCGTCCGTGGAGGCCGTGGAACTGCTGAAGATCCCCGTCACCGATCGCGTCGTCTACGTGCGCGCGCGAGAGTTTCACTTGGGCACCGACCGCTTTTCGCTGTGGTTCGATCTCCAGAGCCCCGTGCTCGAGCAAGTCGCGCGCTTAAAACTCTTCCTCGAAAAAATTCCCGCGAAGGAAGTCACATTATACGTGGATCTGAGGTTGTCGGACAGAATTGTGTATCGATGAGAGGGCAGAAAGGGGAGAAAAGAAAGAAAAGTCCGACATCGTATTATTACGTTTCTGCCCTTCCTGCCTTTTCTTGCTTTTCTGCCTCTTCAGGTTCTTCTTTAGCGACAAATTCATGCTACACTCTCAGCAATGTTTGCTTCGGTCCTATCGGTTTTGCTGATGGGGATGCTTCCGGTGCTCGGTCTTCCGGGGCCAGAGCGCGTGACGCTCCAAGCATTCGCAATTGCCGCACCCTCGCCGTACCTTGTGGCAGAACCCCGCATGCAGCTCGCTATCGCCGAGCGGTTCTCCGCCTCGGGCGTGCTGGTGCTCGATCTTGAGAGCGGCCAAGTAGTGTATGCGCGCGATAGCGGCACCGAGCGCCCGATGGCAAGCCTCACAAAACTCATGACGGCCATCCTGATCGTCGAGCGGCATGACCTATCAGAATGGGTGACCGTGCCGAAAATTCCGATGCCGGGGGGCGGGGAACACCTGCCGCTGGGGCAAGAATTCACGGTGGGGGATCTGCTCACGGCGTTGCTCGTCGCATCGGATAATGATGCGGCCGTCGCGCTCGCGCTCCACGATGCGGGTACGATAGAGGCGTTTGTGCAATCCATGAACGAACGTACGGTTCCGCTTGGCCTTCGCCACACGTCGTTTGCGAATCCCGTCGGCCTCGATGACCCGCGCCAATGGTCCACGCCGCTGGATCTGGCGTGGCTCACGCGCGCGGCGCTCCGCTACCCTGAGATCGCGAGTCGCATGGGGAAACCCGGCGCGACGATTCGCAGCCGCCAGGGGCAAACCGTCTACCTGACGCATACGCACGCGCTCCTCCACATCGAGGGCTCTTCCGTTATCGCTGGCAAGACCGGCACCACGCTCGACGCCGGGCAATGCCTGATATCCGTTGTGGCCGTTCGCAATCACCGGTACATCATCGTGCTCTTGAAATCGCTCGAGCGTTACAAGGACACGCAGGCGATCATCGATGCGCTGAAAAACCCCATCCTCATCTGACTCGATCGTGCGCTTATACCCCCTTCAACACCGGCTGTCCCTGCGCGTGCGCCTCGGTTGTCTGGCCGCCTTCTTCTTTGGGTCGCTCTTCCCGCCCTACGTCCCGTCCTCCGCGCTCTCTTTTGACGAGACGGAGGTTCCCACCGATCAGTTCCTCTTTGTGGAGGATGGGTTTCTCATGAAAACATCGCCGTTGAATCAACAGGGGACGCGGCTCGCATACTCCGAGAGCGTCGTGCACACCGTGAAGGAAGGCGACAGCCTGGAGCGCCTGGCACAGCGTTACAGCATCAGCGTTGCGACGATCCAGTGGGCGAATAATCTTGATGGTTCGCAGCCGATCCGCCCCGGCATGGAGCTGACGATCCTGCCGGTCTCCGGCGTGCTCCACACTGTGAAGCGTGGGCAGACGCTCTCGCGGATTGCGCAGCTCTACGATATTCCGGCGGAGGAGATTGCCGCGCAGAACGACATCGAGGGCGGCTTCATCGTCGCGAACCAGCAGCTCATCATCCCGGGCGGTCGCCCGATCGTCGGCACGACGCAGATCACCACGGTGGACAAACCTCTTGTCTTCGGTCAGAAGATTCCGGATCTCACAGTGCCCGGCGGCGCGAAGACAGGTGTAGCAAAAGCCCCCGCGATCGCGGCCGCGGCGACGGTCGGTGTGCTCCAACTTCCGTGCAACAACTGCTTCTTCACGCAGTACTATAACGCGGGACACTACGGTGTCGATATTCAGACGAGGGGCGGGGGACCGGTATTCGCGGCCGAGGCCGGCACCGTCATCCGCGCGGACACCGGCTGGAGCGGCGGTTACGGCAATGTGATCGAGGTAGACCACGGCAACGGCCTCGTGACGCTCTACGCGCACAACAAGGAGCTCTACGTTGCGAAGGGGGACCAAGTCACGCGTGGGCAAGCGATTGCGTGGATGGGCAATACCGGTCGCGTGTACGGACAGACGGGCATCCACGTCCACTTGGAGGTTCGCATGAATGGCGTGAAGAAAAACCCGATGCTGTATTTGCAATAGGGCTAGGATTAGGGCTAGTGCTAGGATTAGGGCTAGGGTTAGGGTGAGGGCTAGGGCTATAGGGGTAGGGCTAGGAATGATGTCTGGGTTTTTTAAATGAAGCATGACAAATGAGTCATGTACTTTTAGTCGTTGTCCTAGCCCTAGCCCTAACCCTAGCCCTATCCCTAGCTCTTCAACTCTGCTATAATACCTTTGTAACCTTATGCGCAAACCTCACACAAAAAACTTTTTCTCGGGGGATCTGGCGGTGACTGCGGTGCTATGGGTCATGGTCGCGGGCGTCTGTGTCGTGATCGCGAACGTCATCGCAGAGGGGTTTGTATAAAGATTCGCATAGGGCCGATACGGGCACAGTGCTGTACACTCCGCTCGTGCAAACGAATACTCCACTCTCGGGGGCGACCTTCGCCGCGCTTGGAATTCAAGAGACGTTCTTGAAGATTCTCGTCGCGAAGAACATCACGAAGCCGACGCCGATCCAGCATCAGGCGATTCCGATTGCGCTCCAGGGCAAGGATGTCATCGGCATCGCGCAAACGGGTACGGGCAAGACCTGGGCGTTTGGTATCCCGCTCCTCACGCGCCTGATGCATTCTCCTGGCCGCGCACTCATCCTCGTCCCGACGCGCGAGCTCGCGTACCAAGTGGAGGAATCTCTGCTGCCGTTCGCGCAGGTGCTGCGCATCAACACGGCGGTCTTCGTTGGCGGCGCCTCCATGAATTTGCAGCGGAACATGCTGAAAAAGAATCCCCGTGTGCTCATCGCAACGCCCGGCCGGCTCAATGATCACCTGGAGCAGCGCACGGTGACGCTCCGCGAAGTCAGCATCCTCGTCCTCGACGAAGCGGATCGGATGCTCGACATGGGCTTCAAGCCGCAGATCGATCGCATCCTGAAGCACGTGCCCAGGGTGCGCCAGACGATGCTCTTTTCCGCGACGATGCCGTCCGAGATTGCGAAGCTCGCGACAGCGCATATGCAGCTGCCGCTTCGGATCGAGGTCGCGACGCAGGGCACGACGGTTGCGGGCATCGAGCAGGAATTATTTATCGTGAAGAAAGAAGACAAGATGCGGCTGCTTCAGAAACTTCTCGGTGAGTACCGCGGCACGATGCTCGTGTTTTCACGCACGAAGCACGGCGCGAAAAAAATTACACGCGCGATCCGCGCGCTTGGTGAAACCGTGGCGGAGATCCACGCAAACCGGTCGCTTGCCCAGCGGCGCGAGGCGCTCGCCGGATTCAAGACCGGCAGGTACCGCATCCTGATCGCCACCGACATCGCGGCACGCGGCATCGACGTGACGGGCATCGAAGTCGTCATCAACTTCGATCTGCCGAACGATCCATCGGACTACGTACACCGCATCGGCCGCACGGCGCGCGCAGGTATGGCAGGCCGCGCGATCTCGTTTGCGAGCCCCGATCAATCGTCGAACATTCGCGATATCGAGCGCCTGATCCGCTCCATCCTTCGCAGGAAACCATTGCCCCCGCTCCCGCCCCACGCGGCGCCGATCAACGATTCATTCAAACAGGACGAGCGCCACCGGTTCACACACGGGCACGGGCACGGACGCGCACCCGACCGTCATCGAAGTCCAAGACCACAGGGGAGGTTTCGAAGAAGGTGAAAGGGGATGTTCGGTTTGTCATCTGAGCCCGAACCTGGTACCGTTCCCCAAGCTTTCGAGGTCTGTGACGCCTCGTTGGCGATGTCTCAAGAATCGCCGCCTCCACATTGTTCACACGTGGAGCTGTATCCCGCGCATGCGGGATGGTTAGAACCTTGTCATCATCGATTGCCACATACGTGGAGCTGTATCCCGCGCA
>CAZUFJ010000116.1:0-5567 GCA_964619805.1 uncultured Candidatus Peribacteria bacterium
TTGCTCAAGGGGCTTCCCCTGGACGAAAGAGCATTCGTAGGAAGGCCATTACGCCCAATGCCAGAGCCAAAATCTCGAATTCGAACCCATACCGAATCGGTTGGCGCAGGGTGGTGCTAGGACCCTTTCTGGAGGCCAAAAGGTGCAGCAAGATGACTTGATCCGATGTTTGCGGTCCGATGCCAAATGTAGCGCCGGTTGGATGTCGAAGCTCTCAATCTATTTCCCTCAATCCCCCGGTATACCCATACACTAGTATATTGATATATGGGTATATCATCGATTCCCTTGCCACATGTCCAAACTCGCAATAGACAAAATGAAGGAGACCGATGAACGCGCTCTGCGGAAAATCTTTCGAACTGCGTTAGAAACTTTGGAGAAGGAAGGAACAATGAAAGAATTTTTTGAGCAGGCTCTCACTGCGAGCGAGGTCGTTATGCTCGCTCGGCGCATTCAGATTGCGAAATTCCTCATGCAAGGCTTTTCTATTACCTCCATAAAAGAGAAGTTAGGAGTGGGCCAGCGAACCGTTGAACGTGTCCATCATTGGCTTTCTTCCTACCGAGAATATCGCGTAGAGATACCAAAAGCGCTTGCCGGGAATAAAAGAAAAAAAGGTTATGTTCCTGCAACACCGTATTCCTTCACTTGGTTGCGAAAGAAATATCCTCTCCACTTTCTCCTCGTCAATCTCCTTTTCGAGGACTAAAAAATCTACAAATTCGCTACAGAAAATATACCCATACACTAATATATGGGTATATTTCTTTTCGGCTTCTCCCCTTCATCCAGTCCCATAAACCCCCAGCACTGATCGGGCTTTTTCCAAAAACACAACCATCGTCCTTAACCAATTGTCCTTTCCCTTGAGTCAGAAAAAGACATTCGTAGGAAAGCCATTATCGCAAGTGCCAGAGCCAAAATCTCGAATTCGAACCCATACCGGATCGGGGGGTGCCCGCCGAGGGCTGGGCGCTTTTGGGAAGCCAAAAGGTGCAGGAGGATGACTTGGTCCGATGTTTGCGGTCCGATGCCAAATGTAGCGCCCGTCGCATTTTCGGTTGCCAACACATTCAAATATCGAATAGTTCGCTTGGCAGTGCGCGTCGAGGCGCGGGTTTTGGCTGTTTTCGCCTTCCCACCTCCGCTCTTCGAGCTACGGGGGGCAAGCGAAACTTTTTGCGGTTTCAGTTCGGGCGGTAGTTGGTAGCAAATATTTTCTTTGCCAGGCGTTGGAACATCGGTGATCCACCACCCTGATTCACACGATGCATATGCTTGTCCACGCGCGAGTTTCGGATACGCGATGTGCACCTCGGCACCGTTCGGGGAAATCAGAAACACATCATCACCGTCATTATTGAATGCAATTTTTGTAAGACTTCCGGAGAGTGTCAGAACGGTGTGCGCAGGAATGATGATCGCATCGGATCCATTCCACGGTCGACTTGTCCCCTTTCCTTTTTTGTCGTCCAACTGCCAACCGAAAAGTGAAATAGGAGCATCGGTGATATTTTCTATTTCAATCCACTCATCGTGATCAGGTGCGGGTGATGCAAATATTTCTGAAATCATCAGTGCACCCGTTGCATAGGATTTAGCAACGACAAAGTTTGCTTCGATCGTTTCCGATCGGATCACAGTGCCTGTTTCTGTTAGCACTGAGCCACTTCCCGAATCAAACGAAGCCTCTGCAAATGCACGCAATTGCGTATCGCCGAGGATAAGAAAACTCCCTGTATTTTGCAAATACGAACCAGAATTCACCGAGAGGAAAATTTTTGCAGGTGCAGATGTTTCGAACGTCACGATGCTTCCCGTGTCGACGAGCCCACCGAGCGGAAGCATCTTCAAGTGAAGACCTTTCGATTCAAAACGTACCGCTTGGTCGATATGTTTCTGCTCTGCATCTGCCCACGATGTTGATTGCAAATCACTCCAGAGCCCCAGCTTTGCCTTTCGGGCCTCGCTTTCGTATGCCAGAAATTCCGCTCTCCGATTGAAGGGGAAGCGAAGATAGGCATAGGCAAGGCCTGAACGCAGAATTTCCGCCTGAACCAGACGATCATCCAGGTGCACATACGCGAGTAACCGCTGATAGTTATCCCAAAGTTCTGTATCAAATCCTAGTTCGACATTTTTCCCTTCTATCAGGGCTCGAAGATAATTCGATGCTTCGATTCCATACTTCTGAACAGGCTCAAATGGATGCACTGTTTCCGGTGTGTCAATGCCGATCAATCGTACGCGGATTGCGGAGCCAGAACTCTGTGCAAGGGCAAGCCAGCGACGCCGCAGGGAATCAGGTATTCGATCAATACGATCAATATCAGTGAGGATAATCTCGACCGTATCACCATCAATCACCCGCGTTACTTGCGCAGGTACACGCTCCGTAGAGAACGCGTAGGGCCTGAAAATCCGCCCCTCGACGGCGTCCGTCCACGAAAGAATCGATACCACATTGCCATCCGGATCGAGTAAGCGTGCTGAATCCGCGGTATTCACAAGCTCGAGCCGGGTACCCTTGCTTTCAAACCGTCGCGACTCCATGGATCCAAGCAGGATGCCATCGAGCGAGAACGGCTTGCTGCCGCCCTCTTTGTTATCCAGAAACCAATCCGTAAGGGCAAAGCTATCATCACTGATATTCATCAACTCGATCCATTCCATCCCTTTATCGGCACCCACAGGATTCGGAAGCGCCGCAGAAACGACGACACGATCGCTGGGGAAGCGCCTTTCAGCCGTTCGGAAGCGATTAGGCGATCCTGGCGTGAGCAAAGGCGTCCACACGAAATTGCCATCGGAGCGGAGCGCGTAGGACTCACCCGGTGGTGCATCTGCAAAGGACACAATTTCACGAAGAGCCCTATCTGAAGCCAAAAGTCTGATGCTGTCACTGTCATTGTTGAGCGCGATGCCGGTTTGCCGTCGTGGAAGGACAAGAAAGCCCCCGGGAGGGATCGTCGTATCGGACAGCGTGTAAGGGCGACTGCCCTCCAGAGCATCATCCAAGATCCACCCACAGAGGTGGGCGTCGGTCGACCCGGCATTCTGGAGCTCGATCCATTCTTCCTCTGTTTCATCCCCCACTGGGTTCGGAATTGCTTCACTAATCCGGACGTCTGCTGCCGGGGTCGACTCGCACCCCGCAACCGGGGCTCCACCGAAGGCAGGTGGAGGGAGATCCGTGTGACCCGGTGCCGCAGACCCAGCAGGTAAAACAATAACCTCGAGACTACGTTGCACCGTATTAATACAGTATGTGTTCACGATGAGGTTCACAGAGTAGGTCCCAACAGTCGAAAAAGTATGCGAAGGGGGATTACAACTCGCACTCAAAAAACCCTCGCCGTAATCCCAGGCGCATGTCGCAGATAAAAGTGAGCCCGATGCTACCGTCGCCTCTAGATTGAGGGTGACTTTCCCGGCCGCAACGGGAGTCCCACTCTGGATATGAATGACTGGGTCCAGGACCAGTGGATCATTGGGCCGACCCTCCGTTGGGACACAGAACGCTTGGAAGCTATTTGGATCAGTAAGGCTCCGCCCGTAACTTACTTCCTCAGCAGTTTCGATATAGGCCCAGCTATCGAGGACGATCGTCCCCTTCTTAAGGCTTACGACCTCACCACCATTATCAAGCGGCAGGCCCGTCAGACTCTTTCGATAAGCGCGATATTCGCCTGGGCCCAGAATCGAGCCAGTGCCGGCAGGAATTACGAAGCTCGCCGGAGAATTGCCTTCATCGAGGATCAGCCCCATTAGATCGGCAGGCCTACTACCTAGGTTTGCAATCTCGATCCATTCCTGGTCATCCGCGCCCTTGGGATTTGCAAGGACCTCCGTGATTTTCAGCTTCGGCAAGGGCTGAACCGAAATTGAAGCACCTGCGGAAGCATTGCCAGATGCATCGACGGAGATGAGTGTCATTTCATATTCCAGCTCAGCATCAACCGAAGTACTCTGAAAGCTCGTGATTGTTCCATCGAGTACTGCTACGGAGGTGCCATCGAGCAATGGCGGGTTTATCTGAAGCCTCTGCGCCGCCAAATCGAGTGAAAGGCTCGGCCTCCAGTGAACAAGGAGCGTTCCACGTTGAAGCGTGCCAGTCATCTCACCCGCTTCCGCAGGCGGAATGAGGTCGATGCCTTCGGAAGACGAGGAGGAGCTGGGGCTAGGGTTAGGGCTAGGGCTAGGGCTGGAACTTGAACGTTTGAAGGAACCATTTGGGAATCCCGGGGTACCGAAGATCGTCACGCCCTCATCGAATCCCTGCGTCGTCTTAGCGGTGCTCCAGGAAAGTTTGAGCGCGCCGGAAGAGCCAAAGCGTTCCATGCTGGCCTTGGGTCCTCCCCCCGAAGGATTTGCCCCGGCGAATGGCTCTCCAACAAAATCATCTGCGATGTCCATCACCTGCCCGGATGCATTGCGCAGTCGAAGGTAGAGTTTTGTGTTTGGGAGCGAGACTGCCGTCGTGATGAACGCGGCATCGGAGGCGAGGCGCGACTGCGATGCGGGATAATTTGCGATGATCGTGAGTGACCCGGAGCTGAGCACTGTTCCCGCAGGAAACGTGGTAATCACCTCCTCTTCGCCACTACTGACGACGGTCGTCAGTTTCCAGCCAGAGATATCGGTATCGGCGTCTGCGCGCAGCTCCACCCATTCATCAGCGGTACTCAGGTCACTGCCCGGCCACATGATTTCATTGATAAAAACCGCTGCGACGGCACGACCCGCGGCAACGAAAAAGAGGAGAAGAAAGACAAAGCGCAATCGCATGCAATGATTCAAGCGTTGGAAGTGCTTCCTGGATACGGTTCCGCGAAGGATCTCGCTTCGTAATACTTATTTTTTGGCTTAATAAAGCCAATTTTGAGGTTCTAGGACCGATCGGAACGGCCCACGGCGTTCGCGAACGCGCGTGGCTGCGGGGGGATTCCTTTCCTTATAGAGAGCCCGTGGTACACTCCCCCCGTACTCTTACCGTACTCTTCTCTTCGCTTCAATTTTCATGCACAACGACTTCACGCTCGCATCGGAAATTCTACGCACGTTCGCCTGATCGCAATCTGAAGAGCGCGGCAGGAGTGTTCTTCCTGCCCCCCATGCATTATGGAAAATACCACCGTCTTGCTATCGCTCCTCGGTGGAGCGGCGCTAGGGCTTGTAGCCGGGTACTTTGCATTCAGCAAAGGCAAGAAAATTTCCGTGTCGCTGCAGGCGAAAATCAGCGAACAGGAACGTGAACTGCAGAAACTGGAATCAAAAGTCTCCGAAGCGCGTGGCCAGATGAAAACCGCCGAGGCCGAGGCCAAGGCAGCGGCGCGCGAGATTCTCGCCGATGCCAAACTGCAGGCGAGTGAGATCGAGGCAAAAGTGGAGAAAGAACAAGGTAGATTGGAAGAAAAGGAGAAGGGCATAGAGGAAAAGATGAAGGACATCGAGCACCAGCGCGCAAATTTGGACATGAAAGAGAAGGAAGTCGTAACCCTTCGCACCGAACTTGCGGATGCCAGCGCGAAGCGGCGCGAGGCACTGGAGAAAGTCACAAAGCT